>JAEEXW010000169.1 GCA_016287995.1 Bacteroidales bacterium | reverse complement strand
TACATTTATAAAAAGAACAAAAAACTTTTTACCGTCTTCGGATACGTTGTTGTAATGGTTGCGGTTACCTTTGTAATGGTTCAAAAACTTTGGGATCAGGAGCGTTTGATAATGATTTATTTCCCTATGATTGCGGGACTTGTGCTTTATAGTTTGAACGAGGGGTTGAAATGGAAAAACTCTCTTGTTGCCAAAATTTTCGCCACAGTTGTTTTTTGTATGATTTTGCGTCAAACGTTTTCAAGAGGCAATTTTGATTTAACTGACAATTTTTCGGTCGGTTCTTATTCCACTTATACAGATGACTGGTCTAACTACATGAAAGCCAGCAAGTGGGCGGGCGAAAACCTTCCGGAGGGTTCGGTGGTTGCCTGTCGTAAATCGCAAATGTCGTGGATGGCTTCCGAGGGGACAAAGCGCGTAAAATTTTACGGTATTTACAAACTTTACTGCGCAGATGCCGACTCTATGCAGCATTATTTGTTGGATTCCGTAAAAGCGACGCACGTTATCATGGCAAATCTGAGGCTCAACCCTTACGAACTCAACGGCAAGACAATTACAACGATACGTTATTCGCTTAGAAACCTTACTGCAAGATATCCGTATTCGTTGAGGCTTGTAAAGCAGTTTGGAGACAAAGAGCCTGCGTATCTTTTTGAGTTTACGGATTACACAAAAGTCGATGTTGACAACCTTCTTTGTAGTGTAATTGTCAACCCCGAAAATGTTAACGCTTGGACACAGTCAGGTATTTTGTATCTTAACGCTGGTGAAAATGATAAGGCTATAAATTGTATGGACGAGGCGTTGAAATTCAATCCTAATGAATATCAATTTCCTTATTATCAGGCTTTCGCGTATAATAACAAGGGTGACAAACAGACCGCTTTGAAAAAAATTGACGAGGCTTTGAAAATAAAAGCAACTGACGGCGAGGTTTTCTACAACAAAGCCGTTTTGCTTTACGAAACTTCTATGTATAGGGAGGCTTTGCTGGCTTTGGAAGAGGCAAAAAGACTTGATTATAACAATCAGAATGTCAGCATTTTGGAAAATGAACTAAAAAAACTTTTGAAATGAAATTTTTTTTACCTTTTATAATAGTGTTTTTTTTATCGCTTTCGGGTTTTGCCCAAAGGCAGTTTGTTGTTAAAACCGAAAATTACATTCCGCAGTTTGACACGGTAAACTATTATTTACCGTCGTCAAACGACAGTCTGAAAAAAATCCCCGCAGTAATTTTGCTTCACGGTTACGATGGCAGTTTCCGTCAGTGGGGCAGAATTTGCGATTTGCAAAAACTCTCCGATGAGTTTCAAATGATTTTGATTTGTCCTGACGGTTTTAAAGAATCCTGGTACATAAATTCTCCTATACGGCCGAGGCTCAGATATTCAGACTTTTTCTTTGAGGATTTTTTGCCTCAGGTTTTTAAAACTTTGCCCGTTGATACGGCATCGCTCTTTATAACTGGGTTGAGTATGGGCGGACACGGTGCGCTTCATCTGTTTTCTTTGAAACCAGAAAATTTTCGTGCGGCGGGCAGTATCAGCGGCGTTGTGGATTTGCGCTCGTCCTCTGTTACTAATAGCCTTACAAAAGTGCTTGGCGTTAAAAACAAAACAAACGAAAACTGGGACATTTTTTCTGCCATCAACAACATTGAAAAATTCAAGGCCGCTGGAAAACCACTTATTATAAATTGCGGATCGCAGGATTTTTTAATCGGCGTTAATAGAACTTTCGCTAAAAAATGCACCGAAGAAGGTATTAAAATTTTTTACATGGAGTCTCCCGGCAAACACAACAAGGAATACTGGAACCTGCTTTTGCCGGAGCAGTTGAGGTTTTTCAGACAGTTTGTCGGAAAAGAGACTAATTAAATTTTGTTTTTTGTTTCAATATTATTATATTTGCAGATAAAAATCTAATCGTGTTATGAAAATCTTATCCTCAGAATTCGTTATCAGCAATACGGACGTTAAAAAATGTCCGCCTGAGACTTTGCCCGAATACGCTTTTATAGGAAGGAGCAACGTTGGAAAGTCGTCGCTTATAAATATGTTAACCGGCAAAAAGGACCTTGCCAAGACCTCTGCAACTCCCGGAAAAACGCAGTTAATCAATCATTTCTTGATTAATGGCGAGTGGTATATCGTTGACCTTCCGGGTTACGGTTTTGCAAAACCGAATATTAAAGTTGTGGAGAGTTGGAAGAAATTTACGGTAAAGTATTTTCTTTCGCGCAAAAACTTGATGTGTACCTTTGTTTTAATTGATGTAAGGCACGAGCCTCAGAAAAAGGATGTTGAGTTTATGGAATTTATGGCGGAAAACGGTTTACCTTTTGTGATGGTTTTCACAAAGGCTGACAAGATAAGCGCGGGGGCTGCGAAAAGAAACATCGAAAATTATTTTAAAGAAATGAAAAAAACTTGGACGGAACTTCCGAAATATTTTGTAACTTCGTCTCTGAAAAAATCCGGCAGTCAGGAGATTCTTGACTACATCGAAGAAGTTAACAAACTCTGGAAGCAATAAAGGCAAAGTATTTGCATTAAGTTTTTTTAATTAAAAGTCTGAAAAAGTGAAATATTTTTTGATATTGACGGTTTTTTTGACCGTGTTTTTTAATTCCCGGGCGCAGAATTATTCGCCTGAAATCAAGGAAATGATTGCAAAAATGGAATCGCCTACCACCAGCGATACTCAAAAAATGTATTTGGGCAATCAAATTGCATGGCTTTTGCGCAATACAACTCCCGGTTTAGCGATAAAATACAGTACCGAGGCTGGAATTTATGCAAAGCAATTTGCTGATTATATGGAACTTGCAAAGGCGTATAGTTATACGGGTGTTTGTTATAGAAATCTCGAAAACTATGCCGAAGCCATGGAATATTATCAACTTGGAATGCAAGTTGCCCAAACTCATTCTCTTAAAGACGAAGAGGCATACGCCTACATTAATATCGGTAATTTGCTTTTGTATCAGGGTGATTTTCCGCTTAGTCAAGACAACCTTTTCAAGGCTTTAAATATAGGTCGTCAACTTGCTGATTCTTCGATACTTGCATACGTATATCTTAATTTAGGACGTTCTTATATCGGTCAAAAAAAATATATTGAGGCTGAGGATTATTTAAGAAAATCCCTTGAAATAAGAATTAAATCTGGCGCATCAGTGGCTCTACAAATCACGGTCAGAAAATATTTGGGCGATGTTTACGCCGGCAAAAAGGAACTTCAAAAAGCGAAACAGATTTATCTTAAATGTTTTGCGCTCGATCCTAATAACACGAATTATGATTTACTGTCGGATTTGTCGGCTAAGGTTTCGGGCGTTTATCTTGAAATCAAAAATTACGATTCCGCGCTTTATTACGGAAATTTGGCGTTAAAATATGGAAAACTTTTAAGTTCAAAACTGCGTATTAGAGTGGCTTACAACACCTTAGGTGCGATTTTTTATGCTAACGGCAATTATAAAGATGCCGCTTTGAATTATTACAATCAGTCGCTTTATAATGATAGCATTTTTTGGGATTTGTTGACGCAGAAGCAACAGAGCTTAAAACTGACTGCTGAAAGAGAAATTATGAAATTTCGCGATTCGGCAACTTCGTACCGTCAGCAGGCTGAATCGCAGGCATTGATTATCAAGTTGCTGATGTTTCTTCTGATAGGAGTAGGGCTTGGCTTGTTCTTTTATTTCAGGTACAAATTTTCAAAACTTTCAACCGACAACATGAGGCTTTCCGCTGAAACCACCAAAAGTTCGGAAGATATTTCGCGGCTTGAAGCGGAACTTTTGAAAAAGACACAATCTATTAAATATCAGCAACTTCAATTATCGGACAATATTTCTTATGCTTATAACATTCAGAAAATGCTTTTGCCGGAAATTGACAAGTTCGGAATGTTTTTCAAAGAGAAATTTGTTTATTACAATCCTTTGGACATAGTCAGCGGCGACTTTTATTGGTGTTACGACAACGACGATTATGAGATGTTAGCGGTTGCTGACTGTTCGGGACATGATATAAAAGGCTCTTTTTTAAGCCTTTACGGTATTAACGCTTTGCACGACATAGTCTCTGACGGCGAAATTTCTGCCTCGGAAATTCTTGAACAGTTGAAGGTTAGAGTAAAATCGCTGCTTTATATGATTTATCCCGGCGGCAACGACATTTCGGCTGACTCAATGGACATTGCACTGATTGTTATTGACAAGAATACAAAAATGCTTGAATATTCCGGCTCTAATATTCCGATGTATTATATCCGTGAAGAGCAGATTTTTCAGTTGAAACAAACTAAAAACGCCATAAACCTTTTCTCGAAGGATGTTCCGTATGAGGCTCAGTTTCTGCAACTTCAATCCGGCGATTGTATTTATATGGCCTCTGACGGTTATTGTTCGCAATTCGGACACAAAAACAAGGCAGAGTTCAGAATAGATTTTTTTGAGGAAATGCTTCTGAAAATCTACAAACTCGATATGATAAAACAGAGAGAATCTGTTGAAAAACAATTTCTTGAATGGAAAGGCGGCGAAAACCAAAACGATGATATTTTGGTAACGGGTTTCAGGGTGTAAGAGATTTTCTGAAAAAACCTGAATTTTTTTTGAAAACCGTAAAAAAAGTATATATTTGCGTTGAAAAAATTTTCGGATATGGAAGCGGAGAATAAAATATTGATTTTGACCGATTTTACGCAAACCTGTTATGACAGTGTTTCTTACGGTTTGGAAATCAGCCGTTGTTACGGTTTGAAGGCAGTGGTGTTTCATGCTGAAAACAGTTGCGGATATGATATGCTCCAAAGAGAAAAAACCGAAGAAGTTGTCAGCCTTTACAATCAAAAATTCAATATGGGTGCCTCGGTAGTCATAAAACAGGGTACTTTTGAGGACACCGTTTTGGAAGAAATCAAGAGTACGAAATTTTTGTTTGTGATTCTTGGAACTCACGGAAAATCAGGTTATCAGTCTTTGACGGGAAGTTTTGCGGCAAAATTGGTTATCGCTTTGAGGATTCCGATTCTTGTGCTTCAAAATCGGAGATTTTTGCCGATAAGAAAAATTTTGTTTCCGTTTTTCAAAGCAACAGAAATTTCCGAAGAATATTTTTCGGACGTTCTTCCGCTTGTCAGAAGTTTCAAAAATGCGGAACTTCATCTCGTCTGTCGTCCGGAGGCAAAAGAAAACGCCGAAAAATTTGTCTCTATGTTTCTTGAAGGTGAGAAAGATATTAAGTATTCTTTGTCGGTTTTGAGCGGTACGCAACCTTTGGCAAAACAAGTTGCTGCGTATTGCGTTACCGCAAACATCGAAATGATTTTTAATTATCCGCCGCAAAGCGACACCGTTCAACTGCATACAGTTTTTGAGCAGTTAATGTTCAACATTCAGCAGATACCTGTTATGTGCAAGTATTTCTGATATTGCGTTTATTTTTTCTACTGTTCCGAGGTCTGCCCAAAGCACGTTGTTATAACAGCGGTAGGGAATTATTGTGTTGTCTTGCGCTAATCTCAAATACAAATCCTTAATCGAAAATTTTCCCGTCTCGGTGATAAGGGGAAAAATCTTTGAATTTACAACCGAAATTCCGCAAAATGGAATTTGGTAAGCGTAGTCTTCTGCATAACTTCTTGCGACAATTTCCTCTCCGGTTTTGGTGTTGACCCAGCCGCAAAGTTCGTCAAAATTGGTGAAGACAAATTTGCGGAAAGTTTCTCTCTGCTTTACAGCGAGGGTTGCGAGTGCATTGTGTTTAACGTGATAGTCGTATAAGTCTTTTACGTCAATTGTCGAAAAAACGTCCACATTATATAATAAGGTGTGCGGAGCGTTTTCCAAAAGTGGCCGCGCTTTCAAAAGTCCGCCGCCGGTATCAAGCAAAAAATCCCTTTCGTCGGAAATTAAAATCTCCGCGCCAAAATTTTTGCTTCTTAAAAAATCGCATACTTTGTCGGCAAAATGATGCACGTTTACGATGATTCTCTTAAAACCTGCCTTGACGAGTTTTTCAATTACGTTTTCTATCATCGGCTTGCCTTGAAATTCTACAAGGGCTTTCGGTTTGTCGTTTGTAAGCGGCGCGAGTCTTGTGCCCAATCCCGCCGCAAAAATCATTGCCTGCATTTTTTTTGTTACGAATTATGAATTTAATAACTCCGGTCTTAAAAGTTTTGTTCTTTCTAATGACTGTTCAAACTGCCATTTGTCGATAGCGGCATCGTTGCCCGAAAGCAAAATTTCGGGAACCTTCCAGCCTTTGTAATCGGCGGGGCGTGTGTAAATCGGCGGTGCTAAAAGCCCGTCTTGAAAAGAATCCGAGAGCGCCGATTCGTTGTCTGACATTGCTCCGGGCAGAAGTCTTACAACACTATCTGTGATGACTGCTGCTGCAAGTTCGCCACCTGTCAGCACGTAATCGCCTATTGAAATCTCTTTTGTGATAAGGTGTTCGCGGATTCTGTGATCGATGCCTTTGTAATGTCCGCAGAGAATGATTATATTTTGTTTTAACGACAAAGTGTTGGCTGTCTGCTGCTTAAAACGTTCACCGTCAGGAG
>JAEEXW010000168.1 GCA_016287995.1 Bacteroidales bacterium | reverse complement strand
GTCAACAATTATGCCGACAAACTTACCGACAAATACGTTGACATAATGCAGGCGGCGGACGCAATGGTGATTGACGTTAACGCGGCAAACAAGGCAATTACAAAATTTGCCGCCGACAAAGACATCTCGAACAGCAATGCCGCAAGAGAAAACTGCCGCAAGGCTCAGGAAAAACTTGACGCTTTGACATCCTTTATGGACAGCGACATAGAGTCTGAAATCAGAAACCTGTATCAGATTTGCAAGGACAATTTTCAAAAATTCAAGGAAATTGTCGAGCGCAGCATATCCACAAACGGCGAAAGCGATATTTACGACATACCGAAACTCAGAGAGACGATTTCCGTTACGGCGGCAACGCTTCAAACAGCCGCAGCGGGCGTTATAAAAAAGACTTCCGCATCCTTGGGCGAGGCTTCCGAATCGTGCGAAAGGAGTATAATCATCGGTCTTATAGTTGCGGTATTGATGTTTTTCTTGGCGTTCAGCGACTTTACAAAGCGCACGATAGCACCGCTGAGACATGCAATCAAAGACGCGACTTTGCTTTCGCAGGGCAATCTTGATGTCAAAATAGAACATACCGACAATAGAGACGAAGTCGGCACACTCAACAACGCAATGTACGACCTTTCTCAAAACTTAAAAAATATTCTCGTCTCGGTAAAAAATTCCGCAGCCGAAATAGCACATACAAGTGCAGAAATGAACCGTGCAAGTCAACAAATGAGCAGTTCGGCCAACGAGCAGGCTGCCTCGACAGAAGAAGTAAGTTCGTCAATCGAGGAAATGGCATCGTCCATTCAGCAAAACTCCGACAATGCGAAGGAAACCGAGCGAATCGTTATGGGCTCTTCTGATACAATCCGCGATTACAGCAAGGCGGCTGAAAAATCCGTCAAGGCGATGGACGAGATTGCGCAAAGGATTTCGATTATCGACGAGATAGCCTTTCAGACCAACATTCTGGCTCTTAACGCGGCTGTTGAGGCGGCACGAGCGGGCGAACATGGAAAAGGTTTTGCCGTGGTTGCGGCAGAAGTCAGAAAACTTGCCGAAAGGTGCGCCAAGGCTGCAAAGGAGATTGACTCCGTAAGTTCTGGCGGACATTTGGTGGCAAAACAGACCGGCGACGCGTTTTCAAGGGTTTTGCCGGAGATAGAGAAAACGACCTCTTTGGTAAGAGAAATTGCGGCAGCCTGCCGCGAACAGGCTACCGGAGGCGACCAAATCAACACTGCGGTTCAAAGGTTCAATATGACGACACAGCAGTTTGCCTCCATTTCGGAAGAAGTGGCGACAAATTCCGCAATCCTTCAACAGCAGTCAGACAATCTGATTGAAATTTTGAATTATTTCAAATACGAAAACTAAAACCGGGAACGCAGAGCGTAAAGTCCGGCACACCAAAGAATTAATGCAAAGTAAGTTATCCAAAAATAACTTACTTTTTTGCATTTGTGTCTTATGATGTACATTGTGGGCAGCATCAGAAACACTCCGCCCAAAAATTCAAGAATATGAAGCGTGCGCTCTTTTATCCGCCATTTTTCGTGCGTTGCCTTATATTTGTCAACGCACAAAAACAGAACACCGATAATTCCTATAACAAGAAGATACCAACCCAAATAAGCCATAATTTTTACCTTATTCTTTCGTAAACAGCAAAAAAATACGGAAACTCGTTTTTCTCGTCTGCCTTAAACTCGTCAGAAACCGAATTTATGCGCCAGTTGTCGATGTCTATTTCAGGGAAAAAAACGTCTGCATCTTCAAAAGTGTGCCTTATGCTTGTAACGTAAAGTTTGTCAGCGAGGTCAAAAAAATGTTTGTAAATCTCCGCACCGCCTATGACGAAACATTTTTCGCAGTTTTTTATAACGCGCAGGTTCATCACCTCGTCAATGCTGCTGCAGGAAATAGCATCGTCAAAAATTTTTTCCTCGTCTTTTGTGAGGACAATGTTTACGCGGTTTGGAAGTGCGCCTTTTGGCAGGGATTCAAACGTTTTTCTACCCATTATAACGGGGTGTCCCGTAGTGAGTTCCTTAAAATTTTTCATGTCGCCGGACAATCGGCAAAGCAATTTATTGTTTCTGCCGATACCGTTTTTCTCGTCCAAGGCAACTATCATACATAATTCCATTTTTTATGATTAAAAGTTTTTTCACTAAAAAATCAACAACAAAAATAACAAAAATTTGTGTCAGAGAAAACATAAAAAACTTTAACTTACTCGCAAACCAATACGGGAGTTTTTGGCTTTTGCGGAATATCAACGTCCAAGAGATATGTTTTCGTTTCTTTATCATCGTAGTCTACCGTCAATTTTACTTTGTAAAAACCTGACTTATAAGAGTGTTTCGGATTTTTTTCGGTAGAGGATTCCGTGCCGTCGCCAAAATCCCACAACAAAGATTTCACTTTGTAATTGTCCGAAAACGCAAATTCCACATAATCGCATTTTTTGTTATACGAAACCTCAAACGGGAAATGGTACGTCGCGGGAAACAAAGCAGCACAATCGCCAATCTGTATGTCGGTGCTGACTGACAAATCAAATGCACGTTCTTCAACTTCCGGCTTTTCATCGTCAGAATTTTTGATAACTCCCATAAAATTCTCCGGCTCGTCATATAATATGTAAATATTACCGTCAGGAGCACATTTCATATCACTTATTTCGCCTGTTTTGCAGGTATAAACCAATTCACGGTATTTCAACAGAGAATTTTCCTCCAACAACTTTTCCGCGGGACAACGGTAGATATTCTGAAATTCTTCGTTTTTGTTGTTAGGATTATGGTAGTTTACACCGCCAGTATCCCAAATTGTAAAATATAAATATTTCCCTTTGGTCGAAAAAGTTTCTCCAAAAAAATTATCCCATTCTGCATAAGTAAGATACATCGCTTTGATTATACCGTTTTCGTTGTCAAAATCAATATTGGAATACAGTGATTTATCTATCGTACTGACAAGATCGGCGTATATTTTCGTATTATCATAAGAAACGCTGTAATAATCCATATCCATCCACGTTGTAACGTAGTCAGCATTGAGAATATTCGGTTTTGTAAAGGTGCTGTGTAATTTCAGTCCGGTTTCGGTAATGGAATAAACTTCAATCTCATGATGTTGTTCAAACAGCAACCAAAAATCCCTGCTGTTTTTTTCCTGAACAGGAATACAACTGCCGGTTAGATGAGTATATGACATTTTGGCGTACTCTTTTATCTGAGGATGAAGAACATCAAGCGTTCCGTCAATAATATAAAGTTGAAAATTTCCGTCTATACCATAACCGCCAAACAGATATTTGTTTTTGTCATTCAAAAACGGTAAAATCGGGAAAAGATCATCTGAATATTTATAATTTATCTTCAACTCAACAATCACCTCATTGTCTTTGTTGTACAACTTGTCGCCATTCATCCAGTAAATCAACTCGCCGTTGTAATCGCATACATTGCTGAGATTCGAGTAAAACTTAAAATTTCCGTTATAAGTAATTGTCGGCGGCTCGGTCTTGAAATCAATTCTGTTGCTGCCAACAACCCAAACGTAATCCTCTTTTTGTGCAAACGCTTGAAAACCAATCAAAAGCGTAAGCAATAATGTTAAAAATCTGTGTTTCATATTTGTTTTTATGTATTGTATAAATACTATTGCAATAATTGAATATTGTGAATATTACCGTATTCTTTTATTTGTCTATAAATTATAGTCTCTTGTAGCAGATTTGCCGACAAATACGCAGACATTATTATAATCTCCAAATGTTCGGCTGTGATGTTTTTTATCTTATGACGATATTTCAAGTAATATTCCATAACGTATGCGAAATCATGTCCGTTAGAAAGTTTCCCTTGCTGATAATCAAGACCTTTTATAACAGTCAAAATATCAGAGACTTTACTCTTTGAGCCTGAAAAAGTAATAATTCTTTCAATTATTTTTTCAATTCCCAAATACGCAAAAGTCTTTTTATCAATGGCATCTTCATATTTAGGATAATCAAAATCGCTTTGCTTTTTATTTGATTGTTTTTTGAATTTTAAGTTCCAATTATGCTTTTCAGCAGTCAGTTTTACAAGTCCTATATCGTCGGTTATCTCCAAAACATCGCTTCTCAAACCGTTATCGTCAATTTTCAGTGCAGCGATTATCTTCGGAAATACACAGCTCAAAAACATCATCATTTCAATATCATGTTCGTCGGTAACAAAAACATTTTTTTCTTTTGGCAATGTATCTGTTAAATCTCTAAAATCTTTGTCTATAATTCCGATACAATTTGCTTGATTTTCAATTCTTTTAAGAACATTTTCCCAACCGTTAAGGACTTGAATACGGACATTTGTTTTGACGGTATACTCTTTCCAAAGATTAAGGTCGGTATTACCTTCAACACACAAATAAAACCCTGAGAAGGAAGAATCCATTTTTGCAGCATTCTCCCAAGCAACAACCCGCCTATTTGAAATGATAGAATTTTCCATATTACTTCAACTCAGTTGTTAAATTCCAATACTCACCTATAAAATCAGGTGAATGGGTTGCAATCAACATCGACAAGCCGTTGAGCTCGCTAATTGCCATTAAATCCGGCAACATATTGTTAAGCCATTCAATATGCATAGAAATTTCGGGTTCGTCAATCAAGATAAGATTGTTTTCGTTGCACTCAAAAAGTAGATTGTAAAACATCACCAATTCGTTTTGCTCGCCCGATGAAAGTTTGTCAATGGGAATTTCTTTTCCTTCATCGCTGACAAAAAAATAACCTTTGTCTTTGTCTATGGTCATTTTTTTGTACAAGAAACGGCTGTTGATGATTCTTTTGAACAACAATAATTTTTCTGCGATTTTCTCATAAGGCTGCAATTTTGCCCAACTATCTTGAACATAAAGACTTAAAACGTTAACCGAATTCTCTGAAATATTATCAGTAATAGGTTCTTCAGATTCGATTTCAGCGGATAAAAGTCCAACCATACTCAACTCTCGGCGTTTAATTTCAAGGTCAGAAAGATTCTTTTTTAATTCATCTGACTTTTTAATTTTACCACCGTTGCCATCCAAAAGTCTTGACGGAAAAGTTTTATCAAGTTTAGCCGCAATATCCGCAGCATTTGCAATTATATTTTTTATTTGATTAGAAAGATTTCGAGCATTAATAATCACTACAGTATCAACATAATATAAATAACTTGAATTTGGATCTTCATTATATTCCAAAAGTCTTTGCGATTTTATAAATTCCACTTTATTTTCTTCTATTTTTTTGGAAAGAAATTCAGGAATTACACAATCAACTTTTTCCAAAATATAAGTTTTATCTGCCAACTGACTATACACTGTCAAAGACTTATCATACGAAAATGTCAATTTTTCCCCATCTGTAAACTCTAATGTTATCGTACTATACGGTACTTCTCTTAATTTGGAGAAATCACCACTAAATAACGAGTACAACAATTCAAGGCATGTAGTTTTGCCCACGCCGTTTTTGCCAATGATAATTATGATATTGTTTTTAAACTCAATACGATGATTGAATCTGTTAAACAATCCTTCTATGATAAAACTTTTAATATTCATAATATCGCGATAAAGTTATGCAAATTTACACTAAATATTAGTATCAACAAAACTTTTTTAGAACAAAAAGCCGTGCAAAAGTTTTTTTCGCACGGCTAAAATCCTTATTTTATCGTAACCATTGTTTTTTTCAAATCCCCGTCTCTTGACGAATTTCCGTAGTAAATCTCGTAATCGCCGGGTTTTATGCGCATTTCGTAAATGTGCGGGTCAAAAAATTCAAATTCTCTTGGCGTAAGAGTTATTGTTACGTTTTTTTCTTCACCGGGTTTCAAATCCACACGTTGAAAGCCACGAAGCGAAATTCTCGGTCCTTCCGAATCCTGCAAATCTTTAATGTAAACCTGAACAATCTCCGTTCCTGCAACCTTTCCAGTATTTTTTACAGGAACGCTAACGAGGTAATTTTCACCGCTTTTAGTTACCTTACCTGAACCTATTTCAAAGGTTGTGTAACTTTTTCCGTAACCAAAGGCAAAAAGCGGGTCGTTGAAATAGCGGTAAGTTCTGCCTTTCATCGAATAATCCTCAAAATCAGGAAGTTGAGACGAGTTTTTGTAGAATGTTACGGGAAGTTTTCCGCTCGGATTAACATCACCGAACAAAACCTCAGCAATAGCAGTGCCGCCTTCTTGACCTGCATACCACGCTTGAACTATCGCATCACAAGTCTTTGTTTCTGGCTCTAATGCGATTGCAGAACCCGAACAATTAACAAAAATCACCGTTTTGCCTGCCGCTTTCAAGGCTTTCAAAAAGTCTCTCTGAACTTTCGGCAACTCGATGTTTGTGCGGTCGCCGCCTTTGAAACCGTCAGCGTTGACCGGCATTTCCTCGCCTTCGAGTTGCGGAGAAATTCCACCGACAAAAATCACTTTGTTAATGCCTTTCAATTTGCTGATAACGGTTTGATAGTCAATCGGATATTCTTTTGCTATATTGATTTTGATGTCAGAATTCCAAGTCGGCACATGACTGTAACGG
>JAEEXW010000167.1 GCA_016287995.1 Bacteroidales bacterium | reverse complement strand
ATTTTCAACTATCCTTTTGTTCATGCTACGGGACACGGAAACGTTATTTTTTCGGGTCAAGACGTTGAAAATTTGCGCCGGTATCTTATTGCGGGCGGTTTTTTCCATTTTGACGACAATTACGGCACAAAGGATTTCGTTTTCCGGGAGATGAAAAAAGTTTTTCCGGAGGCTGAATTTGTGGAACTGCCGTCAAGTTTTGAAATTTTTCACCAGAAATATCCTTTTCCTAACGGTCTGCCGAAGATTCACGAGCATGACAATCACCCGCCTGTGGCATACGGAATGTTTTACGAGAGCCGTTTGGTATTTCTTTACACCTGGGAGTGCGACCTTGGCGACGGTTGGGAGGATATTGATGTTCATAATGATACGCCCGAAGCCCACGAAAAAGCATTAAAAATGGGTGCAAACATCATTCAGTACGTGTTTAATCATAATTAAAAAAATTGGACAATGAATGTGAGTTTTTTTGTTTTATGAAAAAAATATATTAACTTTGCCTCAATAATTAACTAAAAAAATTTTGCCTATGGTTATATAAAAATCGTAAAGACATACATATAAAAGAGCGTTATCTTGATTCTTACATCTGTAAAATTGGGGAATTTTAAAGGCGTATTCAAGAATCAGGTTAATGTTCACGTTGTGCGTGCATAACGTGAACATTAACCTGATTCTTGAATACGCGGGTTTCCCCAATCCCTCAGATGTAAAACAAGTTTGAAGCCTGCGTTTTTTTATAGTCTATTTTTTGGATTAAGGCTTAGCAAAAAAATAGTATTTACAATTTAATTCTTAAAAGATGAAAAAATATTTAATTTATAGTTTTTTGGCATTATTTTGTACGGCTCTGTTTTTTCAAAGTTGCAAAAAGGACGATGCTAAACCAGAAAAAACGCCAGAAACTTCTACAAAAACTTCAACAAAAACAGAACCGATAGAAGATGTTAACGGGGTTGTTATCGGTTCCAAAACCACAACTACTACAACTACCAATGGACAAACTACAACAGAAGTGGTTATCAAGGATGTTGACGGTAATGAGATTAACACGGATACAAAGTTTACTATCACATTTAACACAAACGGTGCAAAGGGCACTGCCCCTTCCACATTAACCGGCGGATTCGGCGATAATGTTACGCTACCCGGACAAGGTGATATGACATTCGGCGACTATGACTTTATAGGTTGGAATACAAAATCGGATAGGACAGGTACTGCGTATAATGCTAATGGCAAAATTACGCTTACTAAGAATATTACGCTTTATGCCACTTGGGGTATTAATTATGTTTATGCCGTTATTTTTGATACAAACGGTGCCACAGATGGTGAATATACTGATTGTCTGTGGATAAAAGACAAGGATTTTAAGGAATTTGAATTGCCGACAACAAGTTTGGTCAAAGGCGACCTTGTTTTTAAAGGTTGGAGTACAAGTGCAACAGGTAGTAAAATATTTCCTGCCGGCGTAAAAATCAAGGATGGTGATTCGGATTTTTCCGATTTTAAAACATGGTTGACAGCAACTGCAACTATTTTAACCCAAAATACAGCAACGCTTTATGCCGTTTACGGAACACCTGAATCTGCAAAAACCAGTTCCAAATACAACATAGTATTCAACTCAAACGGTTATGAAGGCTCTTTACCCGAATCAATTGGTTTTGACGATTTCAGAACTGCTACATTCAAATTTCCTAAAAATACATTCTCAGCACCTAACGAATATGAATTTGTTGGGTGGAGTACCGAAAAAACATACGAGACGGGAGGTGTTGTTGTTAATTCCGGCATAAAGTTTTATTACTCTGAAAATGAAACTTGGTCATATATTGGCGATGACAATTATTTAAATGATGCTGTCTCAACTCATTTTTATGAAGCCGAAAAATGGCCGACTCTGAACACTCCCGAAGTAACTATTTATCCTATATTTGCAAAAAAGACAGGTACTTTGACGTTGCAAAATACTTCGGGTATTACATATACAATTAGTGTTGACGGAAAAGCAGTCGGCTATCTTGACAATGATAAATCTTACGATATTGCAGACTTGTCATTAAACGAAAAGCATGAAGTTATCATTCATAAATATGATAAGGAAAATAAAGTTTACTATCCGGCAACAAAAGTAACCCACTCATTCACATTTACAAAACCGGGAGAAAAACAAACCTTTAAATTTCCCAAAGTTGGTACATTGTCTATTGAACATAATTCTAAAAATACATATTATGTTTATATTGACGGAGAAAAGGTTGCAACGTGGACAAAAGCCGGAACATACACTTTTGATGTATCTGCCGGAATCGAACATACAGTAAAAGTTGTTCAACAAGACGGTTATCTTTTAAATCCGACCCAAGGAACCAAAAAATTTACGGTGCAAGAAGGTAAAATAATAAGTTTTTCTGGACCTGTAAGTGGAAGTTCTACATCTTATTTTAACTAAGCAATTAGTTTCCATTCAGCATAATTAAACTTCGCCAAATGTGTTTCTTTTAACTCATTTGGCGAAGTTTTTTTCTTTTTGAAAAACATTTCTTATATTTGCGGTATAAATAATCAGAGAAGAATTATAAGTAATGGCAGAAAATAATTTTTTACCGCAACATGGACATTACAAGCATTTGCGTGTTTATAAGGTAACGGAAATAATATATGACATTACGTATTATTTTACGCAAAAGTATCTTAGTCGCGGAGATAGGACTGTTGATCAAATGATTCAGGCTGCCCGTAGCGGCAAACAAAATATTGCAGAAGGTAATCAGGCGTCAGCCACTTCTGCTGAAACAGAAATTAAATTGACAAATGTTGCCAAAGCAAGTCTTGAAGAACTATTAATTGATTATGAAGATTATCTTCGTGTCAGACATATTGAGCAATGGGGCAAATTACATCCGCGTTACGAGCCGATGCGAAAATATGCCCGTAGTGAGAGTATAATAAATGATTACAATAAATACATCGTCAGAATGACAGATGAAGAAATTGCTAATTTGTGTATTACGCTCATACATCAGGCTATATATATGCTTTATAAACTATTAGAACATCAGCAAGACAGATTTGTCAAAGAAGGCGGTATTAAAGAAAAAATGTACAAAGCGAGGACTGAATATCGCGGCGATAAGTGGCAAAAAAAATGACGATAATGGATTATTCAGAGTGTTCCGAATACTCAGAATAATCCCTTGTGTTAAAGATTTTTTGCCTAAAATTGTCAGTTGGAGATGACAATTTTGACCTAAAATTGTCAGTTGGAGATGACAATTTTTTAAAATATATATCTTTAAATATTATGAAAAGGCTTTTTTTATTTTTATTTTTTGTGCTTTCAATTAATACTTTGTCGGCGCAAAAAGACGTTAAAAATTTCGGTAAGGTTGACGGTGGGGATTTTGAAGAAACCGTTTATGATGATTTAGGATATGATGCTGTTACGTTGCTGAATTTCAGAAAGGTGTATTTCGAGGTTTATAATGGGTCGTTAAGATTATTTAACGAATACCGTATTAGAGTGAAGGTTTTAAAAGACGGCGTTTTTAGCGGCAAAACCTTTGAAATCCCTTTTTCTGGACGTTACGAGTATGAAAAGGTGGTTTCGCCGAAAGTGGTTGTTTATGCTAAAAACGGGAAAAAAATCACCGCGCACAAACAAAAATTTAAAATCTCCGAATATGTTGACAGAGATTCTCTTAACAGCAAAGTCATCGTGCATTTGCCGGATATGAAAGCGGGCGAAATCTTAGAATTGAAATATTATTTGATGACCTTTGATTTTATGCTGCCGCGTAAGTTTGAATTTTGTGGCGAATATCCGTGTTTAAAATCGGTTTTGGTTGCCGAATTTCCCGAACACATGAGATATAAGTTTGATGTTTATAATGATGAAGATATGTGTTATCATTCAGAAAATCAGACGTTTCTGTCAATTAGTTATACTTTTGTACCTTCCGACAATCCAAAGTCGCTTTATTATATGCATGGCGGCAGACGTTATGGTTTGAATTATAGATTTTCTGCCATAACAGATACTTTTTCGATGACACACGTTTTGCCGAAAAGAGAACTTTCTGCGACTTCCTTAGTGCCGGAAGTCGTTTTTAAGGCTTATAAATTTACTATGGACTATAACTATACACAACCTGTTTATCAAGCGGGGTGGCAGCAAATGACGCATGTACTTTACACTTATGCCGACCCAGTAAACAGATATTTGTCGCCGCAGGAAGTCTGGTTCAAACAGTATCATACGGGTTTTGTGATTGTTAAAGCGGACTCTTGGCAGTATTTTCACAAAAGAATGAGAAAATCGCCTGATTTTTGGAAACCCGTTATGAAAACTTTTCCTCTTAGTGATGACCTCCAAAAAATCATTGACGGAGTAGAATTTGACGATACGTTAAAAACTGTTGAAAAACTATATAATTTTGTAAATCAATCAGTTGAATGGGACGGAAATTTTAAAAATCATGTAGATAAAAATCCTGAAAGAGTTTTAAAACAGAAAATAGGCTCTTCGGCGGAAAAAAATATGACTTTGGTAGCACTTTTGCGACGTGCGGGTATTGACGCTTTTCCGGCTCTTGCAGCAACTACGGATTTCGGCAAAATAGATACTGCGTATGCAGACAGAATACAATTCAATCATGTTTTGGCAGTGGTTAGAATTTCAGGGGAGTGTCTTGTGATGGACTGCACTGAAAAAAGTACGCCATTTAAAAAACTGCCTCAAAGGGATTTGAATAATTGTTGTTGGGCTGTTGCTCCCGAAGAAGGATTTTTTATCTGGTTTTAAGAAAGTTACATTTGCGGCACTAACGCATGGTCGCCTAATTCTATGCCCCAAAGACTGATGTCGTCTCTCTGCTCTTCAAGACCTTGCCAGTTGTTTATCAGAGTTTCGACAGCAATTTTCTGGTCTTGAATTTTTTCCGTAGATGTCAGCGAAAACATCATTTTAAGGCGGTTGGTGCCGAAACGTTTGCGCATAACGTTGTTTTGGTCTTTTATGCCGTCGGAGGTCAGATAAATTCTGTCGCCTATGTCAAGGGTGCAGTCCTTGTCTTCAAAGAAGAAAATATCCGCATACGACTGTCCTCCGATACCGCGGCGGTTGGCTTCGATGATTTCGGTTTCTTCCGAATTTTTGCGTTTTAGATATGCGGGCTGTTTTGCGCCGGCGTATTTGAGTTCCCATTTGCGGTTTTCGCCGTCTTCAACAAATTTGAAACGGCAAATCGCAATGTCCATACCGTCGTTGTTTTCGGTAATATCCTGTTTGAGAGCCGCTTGAATTTTTTCGTGCATGGTTTCAAGAATGATGGACGGACGGTCGATTTTCATCTCGTTGATAAGTTCGCCGAGAATTCTGATGCCAATCATGCTCATAAACGCGCCCGGGACGCCGTGTCCCGTACAGTCGCCCAAAACCACAAACGTATAGTTTTCCGTTACTGAAAGCCAATAAAAATCGCCTGATACAATGTCTTTTGGTCTGTAAACCACAAAGTTGTCGAAGAAGTTTTCCATTTGCTGCTGATCTGGCAACATAGCCTCCTGAATTGTCTGAGCGTATTTTATACTGTCGGTAATGTAATTGGTTTTCGTGGTGATTTGCTTGTTGCGGATTTCGAGTTCGTCCAAAGCGTTTTTCAAGTCCGCAGCCTGATGTTCGAGTTGCTTATGCTGGTCGGCAAGAATTTCGTTCTGCTCTTTTATACCTGCCTGCTGAACCTCCATTTGAGCGGTGATGAGTGTCAGCATTTCGTTTTGCATTTTGAGTTCTCTCTGCTGGTTTTCAATCCTTTCAGAGGCTTCTTTGAGATTTGAAATATCGCTTATTGATACGCAGATAAGTTTTTTTAAACTCGGATATTTTATTTTTGCAATCGAGATATGAAGCCAATAATTCTTGTCTAATAACTTTGCTTCGGTCTCGTATGACTGTGTTTCGCCGGTTTCCAAACATTCTGCAAATTTGTCTGTGGCGTCCTTGCCGGTCAAAAGCGCGTTTACGCTTTCCTCTATGTTGACGCCCTGAAAAAATTCCACTTTGTTAAGATTAGACCAATAAATGGTTTTATCTGCCTCCAAAATCAAAATCGGGACATTTGCAATCGAAGACATTTCGGCAACTATTCTGCTGCTTTTTATGCGTTTATAGAAGTTGATGTTGAGCCATATACAGAATATTAGGAGCAGAGTAAGAGCCGCGTCAATGACAATAAATGCGGGATTGTTATAACGGCTGACAACAAAGTTGAAAAAACCGCAATTCAATTCAAATATTGAATATGTTTGGTATTCTCGGTACAATATCACAAAAAACGGCACAACCAACGCTGCTATAACAATGCTGGTCAGGGTTTTATTGTTTTTTTGTGCGGAACTTTCTGCTTTCATATTAAAATAATTTTCCTCTGAAAAATCCGCACTAAAATATATAATTCTGCGGATTTTTACAAATATTTTTTTACTTTATTTTTTCCATGGCTGCAAAATTGTCGAATTTGGCGAACCGCTGTACTTTTGTGTAGGCGTGTTCAGCAAAATCGGATAACGGCTTTTTGTCATAATGAAACTTGCCACCGAGTCCGCCCA
>JAEEXW010000166.1 GCA_016287995.1 Bacteroidales bacterium | reverse complement strand
GCGCTAATATTGTCCGCACCCTGAGGAGCACACGTATACCACCAGCAGTTGTTATCATCCTCTTTGTTGAAAGAGGCTTTTTGCTGGATAATAGTTATCCTGATGTCATTTTCGGTACAGCCCTCAATAATTTCGCGACTATCCTTGATGATGTCATGAGGCGGCCAACCTGAAAGAGGAATTTCCATATTAGTAGTCCCCGCCGTTATCCAAACCTCGCCGATTAAAATGTCATTCAAGCGGATATGGTTTTTACCGATAAAATCGATAAAATACGGACCGCCTGCTTTTGGGGTCTGAACTTTGACAGACCAGTTGCCCGAATTGTCGGCTACTGTTTTTTCCTCAACGTCCCAAGAGGCTCTTACGGTAACCTCCTCCATCGGGTCTGCCGTACCCCAAAGAGTGCATAATGTCTTCTGCTGCAAAACCATTCTGCTTGCCATAATGTGCGGCAATATTATGTTGGCATCAGCGTATAACGATGTCAACAATGCAGTTATTGCTATAAAAATTTTTTTCAAATTCATGTTCAATAGTTTTTATGTTTAAATGTATAAATATGTATGTTACAACAAATTTTATTCCACCCTATCTTTTTTACCATATTTTATGATTATGGCTTTTGACGGCTCACTTTCAACATGGTAACGGTTAAAAGAGGTGATTTTGTAAGTGTAATATTTTTTTCGTCCAAACAGCGATTTGCCTTTGGTAAAAAGTCTCAAATCACAGTTGTCAGTAAATTTTAAGAAATTTTTCGGTGAAGGTTTGAAATTCGGATTTTTGCCTTTTACGCGGTAAATTGAGTAAAATATGGCTGTGTCGGCGGCGGGAAGTCTGCCTTTGTTTTTCTGCCAGTAGATTAAGTACTGACGGTTTGACTTTATCATGTTTGCGTCGGGTGCGGGCGGACGGTTTTCAATCCACGCCATGAGCGGCTGCATGACATCGTTTTTAAAACATTTGTTCTTGACGTTCTGAACCATCGCCATCGGATTTTTTACAATCGTAGTGCTGCGGTAGACAATAACGCCCTGAACGTTGGGATATTTTCTTGTGATGAGAATCTGGTTAGGGATTTCGTTTGCGTCGTCCCAGCCGACGGCGTTTGTTTCCTGATTGTACGCACCCAAGCCGATGTAAATGTTTCGTCCGAAGGCGTGGTCGTTCCACCATTTTACCACCTCTTCAAACTTGTTGTACTGATGGTTGATGTTCCAATAAATCTGCGGCGCGGCATAGTCAACCCAGCCGTTTTTGAGCCATGTCAAAACGTCGGCGTAGAGATAGTCGTATGCCGACAGCGAATTTGTCGGGCTGCCGTCCGGGTCTTCGCGCTTGTTGCGCCAGACGCCCGCCGGTCCTACGCCGAATTTTATCCAAGGCTTTACCTCTTTAATCGCTTTGTAGGCATCGCGCATAAAAACGTTGATGTTGTTTCTGCGCCAGTCGGCTTTGTTTGTAAAGTTTCCTTTGTATTTCTGATAAGTCGCGTTGTCGTTGATGTCGATGATTTTTTTGTCGCCGCCGAAGACGGGATAAGGATAAAAGTAATCGTCAAAATGCACTCCGTCAATGTCATAACGGGTTACAACGTCAACCAAGATTTTTATCAGATAGTCCCTTACTTCGGGGATCCCGGGGTCAAAATATTTGCTGCCGCCGTAAGTGAAAAACCATTCGGGGCGTTTTTTGGAAATATGGTCGGCGCATACGTCGGCGTATTGAATCGTTGCAACGGCTCTGAAAGGATTGAACCATGCGTGAAATTCCATGTTTTTGGCATGAGTTCTTTCTACCATAAAAGAAAGCGGGTCAAATTCGGGCGAAGGTGCGCGACCTTGTTTTCCTGTCAGCCATTCCGACCACGGCTCGTATTTGGATTTGTAAAAAGCGTCGGCTGCGGGTCTTACTTGAAAAATTACGGCATTGTAACCGGCGTTTTTGTATTTTTCCAAAAGACTGAGATATTCTTCTTTAAGAAATTTGGCATCGGTTGTGGCTTTTGACGGGTAGTCAATGCGCTTTGTAGTGGCAACCCAAACGCCGCGGAACTCGCGTATAGTGTCGGGGAAATGCTGAGCCGAAACGGAAAAAATTCCGGCAAACAAAAAACTTAAAAGCAAAAAATATTTTTTCATAAAATAAACTATTAAAAAAAACTTTTTGCAAATGTAAGTTTTTTTTCGGATTATTCCAATATTTTTTGAAATTCGGTTTGGTCGTTCCAGCCGTCTTCGTTTCTGTGCCAGTCTTTCAGCAAGCCGCACTCTGAATAGCCGCAACTTTTGAAAAATTCCACGCTCGCTAAGTTTCCTGAGTCGGTGCGTGCGTAAAGTTGGTGAAGATTGATGATTTTTTTGCAGTATTCTTCCAAAAGGGAAAGGGCGTTTTTGGCGAAACCTTTTTTTCTGTCTTTTTCTCTGTTAATCATTATGCCCAACGAGGCGCGTGAGTCAACAGGCTCAAAATCAAACAAATCAATCAGTCCGACGGGTCTTTCGGTGCTCGTTTCCGCGATAACGAGCCTCAACTGTCTTGCCTCAAAAATATCTTTCTGCCCCTCTTCCATAACGTAATTTGTCAGAGTAAATTTTGAAAGGGGCGCAATAGTGGAACTTACTTTCCAAATTTCTGTATTGTTTTCCCAATAGTACAGTAAGTCAACGTCTTCCGGCTCCAACGCCCGGAGATAAACTATGTCGTTTTTCAGCAGCATGTTTCTAAAAGTCCTTCGGGAACGGTGATTTTGACGGTTTGAATGATGTCGTTTTCGTCCAAAATTTCGGCGGCGTTTACGGGTACTAAAATTTCCTTGCCGAAAGAATCGTGAATGATTAAAAGCGGATTTCCGGGAATGTCGTCAACGTCAACGATTTTGCCCAAGAGCGTGTCGTTTTGGTCGTAACAGTTGTAATTCAGATATTTGAAGTCCGAGTCGTAACCGTCGTCGTCAAAGTCTTCCTTGATAAGGTCTTCGGTTAAAACGTAGACTTTTTTGCCGGTTAATTCAAAGGCTTCCGAATTGGAGTTTACGGTGTCGAATTTTAATGACACTTCGCCGTTTTTGTTGTAATTGACGGAGTCTTCTTCAATAAAAAAAGGAACCAGACACCCGTCGGTTTCAACGAGCATCGGTTCCGTAGAATTAACCTCATAATCAGGGTCATTGAGCCTCAGCACAATATCCCCTTCCGTGCCTTTCAATGCAACGCAAAGCCCGAACTCGGTGAGCAGGGCCTTATCGAAGTATTTATTCGGCTTTTGCTTCATCAGTTGTGGTCTCTTCTGAGTTTTCAGCAGCCTTAGCCTCTTCTGCTTGTGCTTTTGCAGCAGCCTCTGCTTCGGCTTTCTTTTTGTTCAAAGCCTCTTGCTTAGCCTCTTTTACTTTGGTTTCAGCAGCAAGATTTTTAGCGGCTTTGTCTTTCTTTTCATTCTCTTTTGCAGCCTTCTTAGCGTTAAGTTTGCCTTCTTTATCAGAAAGCCAAGCGTTGAATTTTACTTCAACCTGCTCTGCTGTCAACGCGCCTTTTTTAACGCCGCGCAAGAGGTGGTCTTTCAACAATACTCCCTTCATTGAGAGCAAGTTTCTGCAAGTATCGGTAGGCTGGGCACCTGTCTGAACCCAATATAAAGCACGGTCGAATTTGATGTCAACCTGCTGCGGAACCGTATTGGGATTGTAAGTTCCGATTTTTTCGATGAATCGGCCGTCACGCGGCGCTCTTGAGTCGGCAATCACTATTGCATAGTGTGCGTAGCCCTTTTTACCTTGTCTTGCTAATCTAATTTTAACAGGCATTTTTTTTAATTTTTAAAAATTTATAAGTATGAAAAATTTCGGTGCAAAGTTAACAAAAAAAAAATACCTTACAAAATAAAAATGCCATTTTTTTAAAAAACTTATTCTAAAAGAATTTTTTTTTTGTTATTAAAAATAAAACTCTTATTTTTGCGGTGTTTTATTGTACAATACATTAAAAAATTACATAAAAAATGGCAAAAATGAATTTTGGCGGTGTCGAGGAAAACGTAATGACCCGCGAAGAATTTCCGTTGGAAAAAGCACGTGAAATTTTAAAAGACGAAACCATCGCCGTTATAGGTTATGGCGTTCAGGGTCCCGGTCAGTCTTTGAACCTTAGGGACAACGGTTTTAACGTAATCGTAGGACAAAGGGAAGGCAAAACTTTCGAAAAAGCGAAAGCAGACGGTTGGATTCCCGGCAAAACGTTGTTCTCTATTGACGAGGCTTGTCAGAAGGCTTCTATTATAATGTGTTTGCTTTCCGATGCTGCCGTTATGTCGGTTTGGCCTAAAATCAAACAATATTTGACCGCCGGCAAAGCGTTGTATTTCTCACACGGTTTTGCAATTACTTGGAACGACCGCACAGGTTGCGTTCCCCCCGCAGACATCGACGTTATTATGGTTGCTCCGAAAGGTTCGGGTACGTCGCTCAGAACAATGTTTTTGGAAGGCCGCGGCTTGAACTCTTCATACGCCGTTTATCAGGACTACACCGGAAAGGCTATGGACAGAACCCTCGCACTCGGTATCGGTATCGGCTCAGGTTATATGTTTGAGACGACATTCCAGAGAGAGGCTACATCGGATTTGACCGGTGAAAGAGGCTCTTTGATGGGTGCAATCCAAGGTTTGCTGCTTGCTCAGTACGAAGTTTTGAGAGAGCACGGACACTCACCTTCTGAGGCTTTCAACGAAACGGTTGAAGAGTTGACACAGTCTTTGATGCCGCTCTTTGCTAAAAACGGTATGGACTGGATGTACGCTAACTGCTCAACAACGGCTCAGCGCGGTGCTTTGGACTGGTTCCCGAGATTCCACGACGCTGTTAAACCCGTTCTTGAATGGCTCTATCTCTCGGTTAAAACCGGTAATGAGGCACAGATTTCAATTGACTCTAACTCCAAACCTAACTACCGCGAAGGTCTTGAAAAAGAACTCAAAGCATTGAGAGAAAGCGAAATGTGGCAGACAGCAGTTACTGTTAGAAAACTTCGTCCTGAAAACAATTAATAAAAAAGTTTTCTATAAGTTGTCATAATGTTTGAGCCGCAGTACGGATTTATTTCTGGCTGCGGCTTTTAATTTTTCTCTGCTGTCTGTTAATAAAAAAAATTTTGTTTTGATAAAAAAATCATTATCTTTGTCGCAAAAGTAAAAAAAATGGTACGCGTTTTTAATCCGATATATGACACGGTCTTCAAATATTTGGTAGAAGACGAACGGGTCGCTAAAATATTGTTAAGCAGCATCTTAGACAAGAAAATAGAAAACGTTACAATGAAAAGCAACGACCACATCATCACTACGCCTGATGATTTGAAGTTGTTGCGCATAGACTTTGCCGCAACAATAGTCAAGGACGACGGCACGAAAGAGATAGCGACCATCGAACTTCAAAAAGCCTTTGAAGAAGAGGAGGTTATGCGGTTCAGAAAGTATATGGGACTGCAAATCAGCAGCGAAAATAACACCATAAAAGTTGTCAAGGCAAAACGAAATAAGGATACCTACGAAGTCCTGAAACCGCTTCCCATTTATTGCATTTATATTTTGGGGCATAAATTGGGCGACGATTATGACAAGGCGGTTATTAAAACCAAAATAGCCTTGATTGACCAAAGCGGTGAGGAAGTTGAAAACACAGGCAAAAGCGATTTCATAAATGCGATGCTAATAAATATAGCGATTGTCCAGATACCGCTTTTGCCGTTGAAACCGAAATTGCATGTGGAGAAAATGCTGAGTATTTTCGACCAGCGTTTCAAGGATCAGAATCAAAAGATCTACATCGAGTTGAACGACAATGCGGCATACGGTGAGGAATACGATGTCTTGATTAGCCGTCTATTAAAAGGCACTGTTAATGAGAAACTTCGCGGCGACCTTGATTTTGAGGAAGAAATGTTACGACAAATGAAACGCGATCGCATTGATTTGGAAGATGCGCAGTTAGAACTTCAAGAGATCAGGGAAGAATTAACCGCGTCCAAAAATCAGTTAGCAGAATCGCAAAATCAGTTGGCAGAATCGCAAAATCAATTGGCAGAATCGCAAAATCAATTGGCGGAATCCAAAAATCAGTTGGCAGAATCCAAAAATCAGTTGGCAGAATCCAAAAATCAGTTGGCGGTTTCTATAAAACTGCTGTCGGCTGTGGGTATTTTGCCTGAACAAATAGCCACAAACTTAAAAATTCCAGTCGAACGGGTTAAAGCATTGTTACAATAAAAGAAAGACTACCGAAAAAATCCGATGGTATTCCGCTTTGGTTATCGTAAAATAAATAATAAGCCGCCCGAAAGCCTTAAAAATAATGCCTCTCGGACGGCTATTTTAATTGTAGAATTGATAAAATGTTTTGAAAAAGGTAAAAAAAGTTTCTGAAAAAATTACAAAAAAAAACGCCGGTGAAAAAAAATTCACCGGCGTTTTTAATAAGTATATTTCAACAAAAATTATTTTGCTTCTTCTGCTGCACGTTTAGCGGCGAGTTTCTTCAAAACTTCTTCCTGAGTTGCAGCGTTGAGTTGTTCGTACTGAGCAAATTCCATTGAGAAACTTGCACGACCAGAAGAAATGTTTCTCAAATCGTTAGCATAACCGAACATACCTG
>JAEEXW010000165.1 GCA_016287995.1 Bacteroidales bacterium | reverse complement strand
TAATGCGCCGTCCATGCTGAGTCCGTAAAAATACAGAAAATCTGCCACGGTCAGAAAAAAACCTATCAGCAATATGGAAAATCTGAACTCGAATTTGTCGGTTTTTTCTTTATGCGGATACCAGAAAATCATCATCATCAACAACGCTAACAAAAACTGGTAAAAAGAAAACCACGCCTGAACCTCCATTCTGTCGATTTGCAAGGTTCTCAAAATTACCTTATCATAAAGTGCTGACGCTGAACCGATTAACGTCCCTAAAACGAGTAAAAAAACTTTTTTGTTATGTTTTATTGAAATGCCTTCTTTTTTGCCATAGTTAGCATATAAAAGCAGACACGAAAGGATAACAACTGCCCCAATCCATTGATAAAGGTTGAGCCTTTCGCCCAAAATAAGAACTGCACCAAGAAGTGTCCACGCGGGGGCGGAACTTCTGACAGGGCCTACAATCGAAATCGGCAAATGTTTCATAGCGTAAAAATTGCACAGCCACGACGACTGCACAATCAACGCTTTTATAATAATGTAAAATTGGTCTCTTAGTGATGTTTCGGGTATGCTGAAAACAGTTCCGTCAAACCAACCGAATGAAAACGCAGAATCCAATAATGCAGGTGTCATCATCAGCAGCGAGACCGATGAAGACAAGAACATAACAACTAAAACGGCATTTTTTTTAAGCGACGATTTTTTGCAAATATCGTAAACGCCTAAAAAAACTGCCGATAGTATTACAAAATAGAGCCACATTTACGCTTTTTGTTCTTTCAAAACAACGTCATGTGCGCCACCTTCTACAATTGAAGTCGAAGATACAAGCGTGATTTTTGCATTTTTCTGCAAATCAGGAATTGTAGTAACGCCACAAGAACACATTGTAGACTTAATTTTGTCGATGGTAACGGTAAGATTGTCTTTGAGTTTGCCAGCGTATGGAACGTAAGAATCAACGCCTTCTTCAAATTTCATTGCAGCCTCGCCGCCCATGTCATAACGTTGCCAGTTGCGGGCACGGTTTGAACCTTCGCCCCAATATTCTTTCATATATGAGCCGTTAATCATGATCTTCTTTGTCGGACTTTCGTCGAAACGGGCAAAATAGCGTCCCATCATCAAAAAGTCAGCACCCATTGCCAAAGCCAAAACCATGTGATAATCCTGAACCAAACCTCCGTCAGAACAAATCGGAATGTAAACACCGGTCTTTTCAAAATATTCGTCCCTTGCTTTTGCGACATCAATAATTGCCGTCGCCTGACCACGTCCGATACCTTTTTGCTCACGGGTGATACAGATAGAGCCGCCGCCAATTCCAACTTTCACGAAATCTGCGCCTGCTTCTGCTAAGTAGTTAAAACCCTCAGCGTCAACAACATTGCCAGCACCGATTTTGAGTTTATCGCCGTAGTTTGCGCGAACCCATTCAAGCGTTTCTTTCTGCCACTCAGAAAAACCGTCAGAAGAATCCATACAAACAACATCAACACCGGCTTCAACTAAGCGGGGAATTCTTTCTTTGTAATCACGGGTGTTGATTCCTGCACCAACGAGCAAAGATTTGTCTTTATCAAGAAGTTCTAACGGGTTGGTTTTGTGAGAATCGTAATCCTTGCGGAAAACAAAAAATTTCAAATTCTGATTGTCGTCAATTATCGGGAGTGCGTTGATTTTGTTAGCCCAAATAATGTCGTTAGCCTCGTTTAAATCAAGAGGATATTTTGCGACAACGAGTTTCTCAAAAGGGGTCATAAAATCTTTGACTTTTTTGTCAAGCGAATCTTTGCTCGGACGATAATCGCGTGAGGTTACAAGGCCGAGAAGTTTGCCGTTAGAAGTGCCGTCAGCGGTGATTCCGATGGTGCTATAACCCGTTTTTTGCTTCAAAGCGATAACATCTTTGAGCGTGTTTTCGGGTGTGAGGTTAGCATCGCTAACAACAAACCCCGCTTTATATTTCTTTACTTTTCTTACCATTTCGGCTTGATTTTCAATCGTTTGAGAGCCGAAGATGAAAGAAATACCGCCGTTTTTAGCAAGTGCAATCGCCATATTGGAGTCAGAAACCGACTGCATAATCGCCGAAGTAAAAGGCGCGTTAAGAACGATAGATGGTTCTTCGCCTTTCTTAAATTTTACGAGTGGCGTTTTAAGAGACACGTTTTGAGGCGTGCAGGTCTTGGACGTCAACCCCGGAATTAAAAGGTATTCGTTGAAAGTCCTTGAAATTTCGTTAATTATATGTGCCATGACATCAATTATTTGGAGTTAGAAAAATTTTGCAATATTAATAATTTATTCCGGCACAAAGAAATTTTTTATGTGTTTTTTTGATTAAATCTGTTTGTCTCTAAAAACTAAACGCCGCAGTTCGGCGATTTGGTCGGCTGGAACTTTTAACATTTCAACTGCTTTTTCAAAATCAAAACCAGCAGACATGAGATTTTTTATGCTTTCAACGAGTTGTTCGGTGCGACCTTGTTCAAGACCTTCCGCACGACCTTCGGCACGTCCTTCTTCACGACCTTTTGTCTCACCTTCTATAAAACCGATTTCTTTGCCTTCTCTTAACTTCGTTGCCAACTGCCCATAATAACTTATATAGTTATGAAAACTTGAATCGTACTGCCATTGCTGCTCCCTTGTCATGTCGGAATACGATGCAAGTTTTTCCAACCGCATAAATAGCGGTTTGTCCTGTTTGAATGCTAATTGTGTTTTCATTTTCGGCATATTTGATAAGTTATATATCCATTTGTCAATGACGGTTTCACAGTCGGATTCTTTCATCTTTCTGTAAAGCGGCATTTGTATTTTCCAATATTGAAGCGTGTCAGAATCTTTGTAATGTTCTTGCGTTTCCATAAATTGGAAATGTGATAGTTTTTGCGGATGTTCTTTATCTACAAAATTCATAAAGAAAACTCCGTAAATGTTTTTCATATTGTATTTCCACGGCTCTTTTTGAATTTCACCGTTTTCATCTACAAACTTTAAATATCCTTTACCCTGCTGCCGCGATGCCGCACGTGCAAGGTAAAGAACTATTCTGTCTGAGAAAAAGTCTTGCGAATCGTTTTGCATCTCTATGATAAACTCTTCGCCGGTATCAGTAACGCAATTTACATCGTAAACAACGCGACGAATATCCTTGTTTGCTTCGTCGGCTTCTCCGTCGGTGATGGTTACGCTTGCAATATGCACGTCAGGATTGCGGCTCTGAACCAAATCGTTAAGAAAACCGCGTGTTATTTCTTCGTCTTTGAAAATACGCTTAAAACCGAAATCTGTCGTCGGGTCAATATATTTCGGCGGCCAAATTATCGGTTCGTCAATCATTATATCCATAAATAATGTGATTTTAACGCAAAGATGAAAAGTTTTTATGAAAAAACAAAATAATTTTTTAGGAAAAGTGCAGTTCCGTATTTTTGGGGGCTGCACTTTTTTATGATTATTTTTAGCAAGAATTATGACGTTTTTTGTGAAAAAAATTGTTTAAATTTGCAGCAACTAAAATGTTAAAAAATATGAAAAAAATATTTGTATTATCGGCATTTATTTTTTGCTTTTCGTGTCAAAACAAAACACAACAACCATCAGAGGAGAAACCTATTATCGGAAAAGATACTATAATAGTAAAACCAATTTCTCAACTCCCTGATACACAATTTGTAAGCGTCAACAATTTTGAATACGAAATAAAAATTCTTGATACCATTCATTCCGGCGAAATCGACACTTTGACTTCGTTTTTAGACAATGTGGACGGTTTTTTAACGTTTCGCGGCAACGCGTTAAGGAATGCTGATTTTGGCGGAAAAGTCAGCGGAAAACCTGATACAGTGCTAATCGAATGGACTTTTACGACCGAAACAGATACAACTAACACAAAATACGGACGTTGGGGCGGCGGTACAGGTTGGACAGGTCAACCGTTATACATAAATTGGCCTAATTCTATGGTCGAAAAATTCAAAAATTCCAACGCACAACTGACCGCCGACTTTTCTAACAAAGAAATTATTTTCGGCTCTTTGGCCTCAAAAGTTTATTTCTTGAATTTTGAAACCGGGGAAAAATCCCGCGAACCAATTGATGTTAAAAATCCGATAAAAGGCACGGTGTCTCTTGACCCGCTAATGAACGGAAAACTTTATGTAGGTCAAGGAGTTCCGGCTCGTTTGCCTTACGGACAGTTAACGTTAGACCTTTTTAATCATACCGTTAAAGAGACAAAAATGGCTGAAAATTCGGCATGGAGAAGTTGGCATGCTTCGGATTCGTCGCCAATAAGGGTTGGACAATTTGTTTTCCGTCCGAGCGAAAACGGAACAATTTACAAATATTGGGTTCAAGATACTGTCGAAATACTACATTCTGAGATGAAATACCGCAAAAAAGGGTCAGGCGGTCCGGGCATGGAATCGTCGATGGCAGTTTACAGAAACTACGGTTATGTTGCTGATAATCACGGAAATATCGTCTGCATTAATCTTAATAATTTAAAACCTGTTTGGATTTATGACAATCATGACGATTCTGACGCAACCCCCGTTATCGAAGAAACTGATTCTGCGGTTTACGTATATTCTGGCTGTGAAATGGACCGTCAAGGCGAAGCAGGAAAATCGCATTTCGTAAAACTCAACGCCCTTAACGGCGAAAAAATTTGGGATTATTCCGAAGACGCAAAAAAATTTCAAACCGGCGGAAAACATTTTGACGGAGGCTATTATTCAACAGCACTTTTAGGCAAAGGCAACTGCGACAGTCTTATTTTCGTAAACTACGTTGCTAACGAAAACGGTCAAAACGGATATTTTTACGCATTTAGGAAAAAAGACGGCTCACTAAAATACAAAACCAAACTAAATTGTTATTCTTGGTCGTCGCCTGTCGGTTTTTTGAACGAAAACAATGAAATGTTTGTTTTAACCGGCGATACACACGGTTACATTTATCTTTTTGACGGTAAAACCGGTGAAAAACTTTTTTCACAATTAATAGGAATTAATTTTGAATCTTCACCCGTGGTTGTAGGAAATTGCGTAGTACTTGGGTCAAGAGGAAATAAAATTTATAAACTGAAAGTTGGAAATTAATCGATTCTGATTCCAGCCATTGACAAATCATCTACCTGAATCGTGCCGAAAATCCAATCGTTCATGATTTGGGTGATGTTTTCTTTTTGTTCATCGCAAGGTTTGAGATAGTTGTCAAGGAAAAACTGTCTCAAACGTTTGGTCATAAATTTCTGACCGGTATAGCCGATTTGACTTTCAATACCGTCTGACTGCATATAAATCATATCGCCTTTCATAACGTCAAAATAAAGGGTCGTAAAATTCGGCTTTTCGTTTATGTGCCTTCCAACCGGCATACGGTCGCCTTTCAAACGGATAATTTCGCCCTCACGAACAACATACGCACTTTGATAAGCACCCGCAAAACGTAGTTTATGGTTATAAATGTCAATGGCGCAAATCGACATATCCATACCGTCAGCGGTCGAAAAACTCTCATCACCTTCCTCTCTCTCAATGGCATTAAGATAATATTCATCGTTTGAAAGTGCAGATTTTACATACTCTCTCATCATGTCGAGCATAATGCCGGGGAGAATGTCTATTTCGGGATTTTTCAAAAGGTCTTTTATCGCCGAAATACCGAGCATACTCAAAAAGCCACCCGGAACACCGTGTCCTGTACAATCCGCCAAAACGAAAATGTTGTAACCCGAATTTTGTGTAACATAATAAAAATCACCGCTGACAATGTCTTTTGGCACGTAATAGACAAAACTGTCGGGGAAAAAAGATTTTACTGTCTCGTCGCTCGGAAGTGCTGCTTGTTGAATATGCTTTGCATAACTTATTGATTGATAAATCTCTACATTAGCCTTTTCAACCGCCGCCCTTTGTTGATCGATGACATTACGCTGTGCTAAAATCTCTTGTTGTTGTTGACTGAGACGGTGGTTGGTCTCAGACAAGATTTGCGCGTTTTTGGTAGAACGCCGCCACAAAATCGTAATCAACAATACCGCAATAGAGATTATAACTAAAATCACAATAACGGTATTGAGCATATTGTCTTTTTTCTTGCTGGCTTCGTTCATTCTGAACACTGCCTTACCGACTGTATAGTCAGAACGGAAATCCGCGTTTTTGGACATTTCCGACAAATAACGGTTTTTGTAAAAAACGTATGTGTTGTAATCGTTGTAGGCTCTTTCAAAATCGCGTTTTGCGGCGTAGATGTTTGCCGAAACCTTATAAACCATCGCCTTGTTTTTTACCCATTTTATATCCGGCATCTTAACTATAAGGTGTTCTATTTTGGTAACGGCTTTTGCGGTGTCGTCTTTCAAAAGGGCTATTTCCGCGCTCAAAATGTCGGAATAAATTCTGCCCTCATAATAGCCCATTCCTTTGGAAAGTTTGTTGAACTGTCTATTGAATTTTTCCGCATCTTTCAAATATTTTTTGTCTTTGCAGCCGGTACGTTTGTATTCCATAAGATTGATTTTTGTTCTTGTCATAAAATACATATTATAAGCGGCGTTTACATCTACCGACATCGGTTTTCCGTCCAAAAGTTCAGGAATGGAATCAGCATATTGACATGCTTTATTTAGGGAATCACCGTTGATGTCTTCTGCCGGCTC
>JAEEXW010000164.1 GCA_016287995.1 Bacteroidales bacterium | reverse complement strand
AGCGCACCAATCTCAAAAACGGCATCATGATTTTTTAAAAATATTTTACGTTATGGGTTTTCACAACCGATTCAATAACCTCGCGCACAAATGCTTGTCCGCCTTTTCTTGTTGACACGTAATCGGCAACCGTTCTTACTTCCTCAACTGCGTCGGCAGGACAGACGCCCAAGCCCGCTTTTTTAAGACATTCGATGTCCGGCAAATCGTCGCCGCCGTACATGATTTCGTCAAACTCCAAACCGTGTTTTTTTGCAAACATCTCCAAAGCCGTAAGTTTTGAGTTTGTGGTGATAACCGACGAGTCGTAATAGTCGTCAGTTATGCCGAAACGGTTGAACCTTGCTTTTACGCTTTCTGAATCGCCAAGGGTGATGATTGCAATTTTAAAGCCGGCGTTTAAGGCGAGCCTTGTGATAAGACCGTCTTTTGAATCCATTGTCCTTAACATTTCCCCGCCCGGCAGGGTTATCATAAACGACGAATAAACGCCGTCAACATCAAAAGCGAATGCTTTAATTTTTTTCAGTTTTTCGCGGTATTCCATCTGTATATTTTGTTTTGAAATCCATAATGTTTTCGCTTACAAAACTATAAATTTTTTTTAACATCGGCTCATTTTCGAGCAAATTTAAATGTAAATTTAATATCCTCTCGTCGTTTCGCTGTGCCGGACCGGTCTGCGAAAGTACCGGGTCAAAGGTTTGCGCCTTGGAAAAAGTCTCTGCAATCAGCGGTTTCAACAGGTTGAAATCCACGCCGTTAGCCTCTGTTAAAACTTTTGAGACCGCGATAAAATGGTTGGTGAAATTGCACGCAAAAACGGCTGCAAGGTGCAGAAATTTTCTTTGCTCAGAGGTCATTTGCCTTACATCTTTTGAAAGCGATTCTGCGAGTTTTTCAATTTTCAAAAAAGTTTCATTGTCGGACGCCTCGATTAAAAGCGGAACATTCTCAAAATCAACGGTTTTGTTTTTTGAAAAAGTTTGAATCGGATAAATTACGCCGCAATTAGTAAAGCGTTTTTTCAGGATTTCCAAATCCGTACTGCCCGACGTGTGGACTACAATGCTTTGGGTTTTTAAGCCCTCGGCAACGGGCTTAATACCGCTGTCGGCGGTACATATAATTGTAATGTCGGTGTCTTCGGGGACAGAGATTTCCATTCGGGAAGATACGTTATTAACTTTGTGTCCCGCCTTTTCAAGAGCGGGAACAAGACTGAAAGCAACGTTGCCCTTTCCTATTACTAAAATATTCATAACTTATTCTATTTCAAAGGCTAACATAGAAATGTCGTCGGTCTGCAAATTGTCGCCTTTCCAGCCGAAAATAAGGTCTTCTATTGCTTGTTTCTGCTTTGGAAATTCAAGGCTTGAATATTCCAAAACCTTGTTTTTGAACTGCTGGGTCATAAGCCTTGTTTTCTTTTCTCCGCCTATCTGGTCGGTGCAGCCGTCTGAAAACAAATAAACTTTGTCGCCTCGTTGCAGTTTTATGTTAACCGTCGTAAATCTGCCATCCTTGGCGAAATGTCCTATCGGCATCGTGTCGCCTTTTATGGAGAAAGCCTGATTTTCGCGGATCAGCAGCATCGGACGCTGAGCCCCCGCGAAATAGCCGTTTCTGGTTTTGCTGTTGTAAATAAGAATAGCCACGTCCATGCCGTCGCTGTGCTGTTCGCCGTCTTTGTCAAGACCGAGAGCCGAGGTAACTTTTTCTTTCAGCCGCATCAAAATTTCGTCGGGCATAATTTCCGTGCCCTGACTTTCAAGAAAAAGTTGCGTTAAGAACGAAATGCCCATACTTGCAAGCACTGCACCCGGTACGCCGTGTCCCGTACAGTCGCCGAGTACAGCAATCACCGTGTCGCCGTCCCGCTTGGTAAAATAAAAGTCGCCGCCCACAAGATCCTTAGGATAGTACATTACGAAAAAGTTTTTGAACAATTCTTCCGTCGGCTCAACCGCTTGAAGCATTGCACTTTGCAAACGGCTTGCATATCTGATTCCGGAAGTGAGTTGCTCGTTTGCCTTTTCGAGACATTCCTTCTGCTCCGCCAAATCTTCGTTTATAAGCGAGAGTTCCTCGTTAAGAGAGGTAACGTTTTCATGCTGAACCAAAATTTCTTCTTTCTGCTGTTGAAGGGTTTCGTTTTGAAGCATAACCTCTTCGCGGCTCTGGCTTAATTCTACGTTCAGTTTCGCCAAGTCGTCCTTCTGGTCAAAAAACTCTTCCATCATTTTGGAAATCACGCCGAACTCGTTGACTTCTTTTTTCAAAGGAACAACCTTGTCCGTTTTCCCGGTCTTAAAAGCCTCCGCAATATTGTGCAACGGTTTGGTAATCTTGACGTGAGCATATCTTACAATCGCGATTACAATCAAAACGCACATAATTGCAACAAGCAAAAAAATCGGAACAAAATTTCTGAAAAGTCCTACGATGGAATTTGGAAATACAAAATAAATGTACGAAACTGATTTATCGTTGTGGTCTTTTAATTCCTTGACAACCAAATAATTCGGACGGACAGCATGCCTCGTGGAATCAACTTCCTGCTCGGATGCTACAAGTCCGATTTCTGTTTCGCCGATAGCCTCGCGGTAATCTTCAATCACGTTTTTAGAAATCCTTTTAATCATAAAAAGATAACCTTTTGGTTCTTGCATTCTTGTTACCATATCGTCGGCATGAACAACTCTTGCGCCGTGATACTCAAATACTTCGCCGTTTTTTCTGAGATAAAAGTCCGTAAACGGTTTGCCTTGAAAAAGGTCTTGAATGAGCGAATCTCCGAAGTCGTAAAACTCAATGCCCTCGCCGTCCGGTTTTTTCCTTTCGTAAACCTTGTTGCCCAAAGTATCAAACACACACACATCGGTAGATGCATAATTTTCAAGCATATAACCGATGTTGTTCAAGAGCCATTCCTGATCGGGGTCTTGTTCTCTGCCGAGATAACTTTCTATAAACTCGTCCCAAGCCGAATTGTCGCGGACGATGTTGGAATATTGTTTTGAATAAATGGTAAGAATTCTGTCAACCAAAATGTTACGGTCAGCGCGGGCTAACTGCTCTATCGAGCGTTGTTGTCTTACTTGCATTACATAGTTGAACACAAGCAAAACCACCATAATCACAACACCGATTATGGCAACTTTCATTATGCCCGATTTGACAGAATTCTTTTTCATTGTATAGTTTTGAAATTCAATGAATCAAATATCAAACCAATTTTTATTTTTTCTCCAACAAAATTACGTTCTCAACGTGGTGAGTCTGAGGAAACATGTCCACCGGTTGAATTTTTTTGACCGCATATTTTTCGTCCAAAAGTTGAACATCCCGCGCTTGTGTTGCGGGGTTGCAACTAACGTAAACTATCCTCTCAGGGGCTGCGTTCAAAATCGTTTTGATAACATCGGGGTGAACTCCGGCTCTCGGCGGGTCAAGAATTATGACATCCGGCTTGCCGTTTTGTTCGATGAAATCCGCTGTCAAAACGTCTTTCATGTCGCCCGCGTAGAACTTCGTGTTTTCTATGCCGTTGAGTCCGCTGTTGATTTTTGCGTCCTCAATTGCCTCCTCAATGTATTCAATGCCGACAACTTTTGCGGCTTTGTCAGCGACAAAGTTTGCAATCGTTCCTGTTCCCGTGTAAAGGTCGTAAACCGTTTCTTTACCTGTCAAAGCGGCAAAATCTTTTGCAACCGAATATAGTTTAAAAGCCTGCAACGAGTTGGTTTGATAAAAACTTTTAGCCTGAACCTTGAATTTCAAGCCGCCCATCTCCTCGATGATGTGGTCTTTGCCGTAATAAAATTTTGCCTCCAAATCCGAATAATCACAGTTGAGTTTCGGATTGATGAAATACATCAGCGAAGTAATTTCGGGAAAAGTTTTTATGAGGTGATTGAGTAGCATTTCGCGCTTTTCTTTGTCCTCGTATGCGAAAACAATGATTACCATAAGTTCCTTATTTACAGAACTTCTGATAAGCATATTGCGCATAAATCCCGTTTGTGATCTCAGGTTGAAAAATTCAAAACCATGTTCCAAACAGAATTTTTTTATTTCCAAACGGATGGCGTTTGACGGCTCGGCTTGAAGACAGCATTTTTTTATGTCCAAAACCTTGTCAAAACGTCCCGGAATATGAAAACCGAGACCTTCCAACTGCTTTTCAGAATCGGGAACGTTCATTTCTTCCTCTGTCAGCCAACGCTGAGAGGCAAACGTAAATTCCAATTTGTTGCGGTAGAAATACTGGTTGTCTGACGGAACAATCGTTTGAAGTTCAGGAATTTGTACTTTTGCGATATGTGTCAAGGCGTCTTGAACCTGCTGCTGTTTGTATTTCAACTGCAACTGATAGGGCAGCATTTGCCAAACGCAGCCGCCGCAAATTCCGAAATGTTCGCACAGCGGTTTTTCCCTTTGGTCAGAAAACTTTTTGAAATTTTCCACGACAGCCTCGCGGAAGTTTTTCTGACGTCTAACGGTCTTAATATCAACGACATCGCCCGGTACTGCGCCTTTTATGAAAAAGACTATGTTGTCGATTTTGGCAATTGCTTTGCCTTCTGCGGCAATGTCCGTTACAAGAACGTCCTCAAAAATTTCACCGGTTCTTTTTTTGCGCATAATTTTTTATCTTAAACGGTCCAACGAACGAACTTTTGCCTCGTCTTTTACAACGCCTCTCCATGCCAAAACGCTGAGAATTGTGTTTATAACCGGCAAAATAAGCGGAAAGTTCCAGTTTGTGGAAGTGATTTCGCCCTCAAAAGACATATATCTGTACATTAATACCAAAAGGTAAAAACATAATGTCAGAATAATTGAAATTGTCGTGAGCCTTGCCTGCAAAATTCTCTTTTTGTAGAGGAAAATTATGACGAAGTTCAAAACCGCCATCAGCGACAAATACGAAATCAGCGGAACTCCCGTAATTATCTGATTTTCACCGTTAAAGACGCCGAAAGCAGAGAACGTGAAATCTCCGTTAGAAGCAACAAGCGTCATCCAATCATTAGGAATCATCACGATAAACAAAACCGCAACGATAAACCAAAAAACAGTCTGTATTCTTTGTATCATTTCTTAAAAAAATTATTGCCCAAAGATACGAAAAAAAATGAATTTTCCATATCAAAAATCACTATTTTTTCAAAATTAAAAATATTGCCGGACGTTTGTCAATGTCTATTTTTTGTCTTTTCCACGAGCCGACACTTTGTGTTTTTATGAACTCCGTAGGTAGGGTTATGTCAACGGCAACGGTCAGCAAAGTGTTAGGACTGAGCGTATTACAAAGTGTTTCTAAAAATGCGTTGTTTCTGTACGGCGTTTCTATGAAAATCTGCGTCTGGTTGAGTTCCTTTGAACGTGCTTCGAGTTTTTTTATCATTTTGTCCCGTTCGGGATTTTTTACGGGTAGATAACCGTTAAAAGCAAAACTCTGTCCGTTGAGTCCGCTTGCCATTAAGGAAAGTAAAATTGACGACGGCCCTACAAGCGGTATAACTGTAAAGCCCGCTTTATGTGCGCTTAGAGCCACACTTGCGCCCGGGTCTGCAACCCCCGGACAGCCCGCCTCAGAAATTACGCCTAAATCCGTCCCGTTTTTCAAAACGTCAAAATAAACCGAATAATCGAAATCCTTATTGTGTTTATCCATTTCGTAAACGGTAATTTTCGGCAAAAACTCCCTCATTCCCAAAAGGATAAAATAATGACGTGCCGTTTTTGCATTTTCGGCAATAAAATACCTTATGCTGCGGATTTTTTCTAAAACTTCCTCGGGCAAATAATATTTGAAATTTTCGGCTCCTAAGGACATCGGAACCATAAATATTTTACCGTAATTTTCCATAACTTTTTAATTGTCAAAACGTTGTTCCCAATCCAAATCTTCTTCCGTAGGAGCGTTTTTGTCGGTTTTTTCTTCTTCTAACTCTACGTTGTCTGCTTTTGGATTGTCTTCTTTTTCTGAAATATCAGGAGTAGTTTCTTCGAGTTTTTCTTCCTTTTTGATTTTTTCCTTTTTGGTGTAATACGGCTCTTTGCCAAACGGTTTGAAGTATGAAACGCCGAAGCCTAACGACCTGTCGGTTATAAAACTCAGCAAGGCAACCTCGTTGATTTTTATCATTTTTGACATTCCGATACTTGCCCGCATCGTAAACTGAAAAACGCCGTATTTCGTACAAAAAGCAATACCCGCTAACGAGGTAAGACCGTAAGTAAAAGTGTTGAATTTACCGTTAGCGATTCTTTCCACGCCTGTCGAATCAAAAACTGTCATATTGGTTTCCGGTTTTGACTTTTCCAACAAAAAGTCCGCATACGTACCGATTGCAAAAACTGCTTTTACGCTGTGCTGACCGAAATCAAGGTGCATAAACAGCGGAATGTTAATGTGTTTTGACCGCAACTTGTAAAATGCGGTGTCGGGCTCGTCTTCAAAATACGGTTGCGGCTTTACCATAAACCCCGTGTTTTGAATGTTGATTTCGCCCTGAAAACCTATTATATTCCTCAGTTCCATGTGTTTATACGCAATTCCGTAACCGTAACCCGGCTCGGCAAACATCATTTTGTTCATGCCGGAAGAGTCGCCGGCAATTTTTGTCTGCATATAAAAAGCGTTGAGGCCGATGAGACTCTGTCCGAAAACACTG
>JAEEXW010000163.1 GCA_016287995.1 Bacteroidales bacterium | reverse complement strand
GGGTTGCGCTCGTTATAGGACTTAACCTGACACCTCACGGCACGAGCTGACGACAACCATGCAGCACCTCGTATGACTCCTATTACTAGGCCCGTAAATCTCTCTACGCTCATCATACGTTTGAGCCCGGGTAAGGTTCCTCGCGTATCATCGAATTAAACCACATGTTCCTCCGCTTGTGCGGGCCCCCGTCAATTCCTTTGAGTTTCAGCGTTGCCGCCGTACTCCCCAGGTGGATTACTTATCGCTTTCACTTGGTCACGTGTCTCATAAGACACACAATTAGTAATCATCGTTTACCGCGCGGACTACCAGGGTATCTAATCCTGTTCGCTACCCGCGCTTTCGTGCATGAGCGTCAGTGTACAGTTGGTAACCTGCCTTCGCAATTGGTGTTCTGTGGAATATCTATGCATTTCACCGCTACACTCCACATTCCGGTTACCTCACCATAACTCAAGGTCATCAGTATCGACGGCAGCCCCGTAGTTGGGCTACGGTATTTCACCGCCGACTTAATGTCCCGCCTGCGCACCCTTTAAACCTAATAAATCCGGATAACGCCTGCACCCTCCGTATTACCGCGGCTGCTGGCACGGAGTTAGCCGGTGCTTATTCTTACAATACATTCAAAACAGTATACATACCGTTAATTATTCTTGCAAAAAAGAAGTTTACGATTCATAGAACCTTCATCCTTCACGCGGTTTGGCTGGATCAGGGTCTCCCCCATTGTCCAATATTCCTCACTGCTGCCTCCCGTAGGAGTTCGGTCCGTGTCTCAGTACCGATGTGTGGGATCTTCCTTTTAGAACCCATAGGCATCATCGTCTTGGTGGGCCGTTACCCCGCCAACTAACTAATGCCACGCATGCCCATCCTTTATCAATAAATCTTTATCATTATCAAGATGCCTCTCAAATGAACCATCAGGTATTAATCCTCCTTTCGGAAGGCTATCCCTGAATAAAGGGTAGGTTGCATACGCGTTACTCACCCGTCCGCCGCTCGTCGGCAAGTATTGCTACTCCCGTTACCGCTCGACTTGCATGTGTTAGGCCTGCCGCTAGCGTTTATCCTGAGCCAGGATCAAACTCTTCATTGTATAAAATTTTTATTTTTTTTACTTGACGTTGGTTTTTCTTGTTCTCTTTTTTTACGCCTTGTGCTTGCTGTCAATCTTTCAAATATCGTATCGCAAATTCGTGTCAGAATCGCGGTGCAAAGTTACTAACTTATTTTTTAATCACCAAATTTTTTTGAGTTAAATTTTTGTTAAGAACTTTGTCGCGAGTGCTGATTTTTATCAGCCGAAATCGCGGTGCAAAGTTACTAACTTTTTATTTAACCACCAAAATTTTTTAAGTTAAAAATTTGTTAAGAACTTCACTCAATCTCGCTGATTTCATCAGGCGAAATCGCGGTGCAAAGTTACTAACTTTATTTTTAACCACCAAAATTTTTATTGTTAATTCTTTGTTAAAAACTCGTCTCTACTCTCTTAAAGAACCTCGTTCCTTTCGTTTTGCGGGTGCAAAGGTACTACATTTTTTAGTCTTCTTCCAAATTTTTTTATATATTTTTCGAAAGATTTTTTTTATCGATTGTAGATGTGAAAGTTACAAGGAAAGAAAAACAGATTTTTTTTGTGTAAAATCAAAAAAGCAAGTCCGATAACGACTTTACACATTGTGTAAAATCAAAAAAGCAAGTCAGATAACGACTTTACACATTGTGTAAAATCAAAAAAGGATGTCAGATAATGACTTTACACATTGTGTAAAATCAAAAAAGGATGTCAGATAATGACTTTACACATTGTGTAAAATCAAAAAAGTAAGTCAGATAATGACTTTACACATTGTGTAAAATCAAAAAAGGATGTCTGATAATGACTTTACACATTGTGTAAAATCAAAAAAGGATGTCAGATAATGACTTTACACATTGTGTAAAATCAAAAAAGGATGTCTGATAATGACTTTACACATTGTGTAAAATGTTAAAATTATATGTCGTTCTTATAAGATTTGTTTTCCATAGGATTCGGTAGACACCCCACGGAAGGGTGATATACAATAGACAGAGGTGTGCCCCCCCGGTAATAAATCATTATAAAGTTTTAATTTCATCGGGGAAAAGACCGGTGGCTTTGGCAATTTCTTCAATTGACATTTTACCCATCGCTTTGAGTGTTCGAGCCATTTCCCGCATTGCATCAGCGCGACCTTCCGCACGACCTTCCGCACGGCTGATTTCTCGTACCGTTCTATCGCGGTCGTTACGCAAAAACTCCATGTCCCAAAAACTGTCAAACTGTCGCTGCTCATCTTCTGTAAGATTGCGACAAAGTTCTAATGCTTCTTTCACATCTTCATTTTCCAAAAGGTCTTCTGTAATGTTCTCCTCGCCTGTTTTCGCGTTGATGGATGTAAGAAATTGTTGCCACAATTCCAAAAGTGTTTTTTGCCCTTTATTTTGCGGAACAAATTTAGGTAGTTCTACACATACAATCTCAATGCCTTGAATGACATTTGTCGGACTATCAACTTCCGACATTCTATAAAGATGATAGTTATTTGAAGTGTCTTTCTGATAAATATCATTCAAAATGTTGATGGCAAAAACTCTTTTGAGTTTGTAATATCTTTCACCCTTGTTGTAAAGTGAACAATAAACCTTTGAACTATTATACATTACTCTACGCAAAAAGTCCGCCGACCAACACATCTGCATCTCTACAATAAAATAGTCATCGTTTGCGTCCTGACAACGAACATCAACAATATTACTACGTTTACCGTCTGTCATAGGAATAATTTCGGACGGCAAATATTCAACGTCTTTTATTTTATCGTTGCCTTCTAATTTCAAAACAGCATTTAAAAGGCTGATTGTTAAGTTTTTATGTGCACCGAATATTTTTTTGAACACAACATCGGTTTTAGGGTCGTAATACTGCATAACTAAAATATTTTTAAAAGTTGCTCGCAAAAATAAAACATTTTATTTAATTTTGCAAAGAATAAAAATCCATTAATATGAAGAAATGCAAAATCACGGTGATGAAAAAATGCTTTCACGCAGACCTCGCTTTAAAATACGAAAATCCGATAGAACACGCCTGCGATTTAGTTGTCGGAGAGGAATTTATATCTGAAAACGGTGAAAAGCCAAAAGATTTGTGTCCAAGTGCATGGCTCTCACTGCAACCCTTTGTAATGGCACTCGCTTACGGTGCTGAAAACTTTTTTGACGGTTGGATGAAAAATCCAAAATCAGCAATGATTTCATGCAACGACGGTTTCCGTCCCGTAAGTTTTTTAATCGAAACTTTATAAATACGCCCCCGCTTATTAGTTTTATGATAAAACTTGATAATGTTGCGCCTATTTTCAGAACGGCGGTTAACGATTTTGACACGATTATCAATTTTTCTAAACCAATTTTTCGGAATTAAATCGCTCTGACCGGGAACAGAACCGTTTTTGTCAAGTTTTCTAATTTTAACAAGCGCCGAAAACGCGGCCTGTGCCACGTCAATACACGAACTTCCCGGTCCAATAATGCCGTACAAAACACTTGACGCTGTTTTTTTTATCGCCGAAAGAATCTCTGAATCCTCTGAGCGCGACGCCCTTAAACGCCTAAACAATATATAATTGTGTTTTTCCAACGGATTGATTTCGCACGCACGACGTACAGCACGGCGCACATTTGAAATTTTCGCACCAGAGGTATCTATTATAAAAATCCCCGTATCAGCATTAATATTAGCGCCCCACGGTTTTGAACCGCCCGCCGTACCATTAATAGACACATAATGCCAGCCGAATGCCTCACAACCTATCATAACGGCGATATGCCCCTGACCTAACGCCGCGCTTTTATCCAACATAAAAACTATGTCGCCAAAAACATCAGGGGCAATCCCTACAAAAAATAAAAAACAAAAAAAGCATTTCGACAAGCCAAACATACAATATCATTAAAAATAACACTGCAAAATTATACAACATCAAAATTTGCTAAAAGAATTTTCAATAAAAATAGAAAAAAATTTCAAAAATGAATACTTTAACAGAAAAAAATAGTACAAGGAGTTCGGATTTTTTTATATTTTTTTAAAAAGTCTCATTGATTTTTACCACAAAAACATCAACAAATATAATTATTAAATAATATAAAAAAACGCCGGAAAAGTTTTCTAAAAAAAAACTTCCCCGGCATCAACCAAAAATACATCAATTACTAATCTTGTTTCAAAGGTCTGCCGTCTGCCATAGGCATTTGTCCTTGAATGATTTTGATAAGGTCAATAAGCGTCCAAATACCACAGCCACCGAGTGTTATCAGTTGAAGCCAACAATTAGAATAACCCATTAACAAACGGTGAATGCCATAACAACCCAAAAATATACAAATCAAAATCATCGTGGTTTTAGATTGTAACTCTTTCTGAGTACCACCTTGTTGAAATTCTTCTGCCATAATTTTCTATTTTTAATTATTAATATTACTGTTAACTATAATTATCTTTTCATAAACTACTCGCAAAGTTAAACATAAAATCAATACTACCAAATAAAATACTTACTTTTTCGCATTTTATTTTACCAAATCTTGAATATAACGCTCAATCTTCTTAGAGTCAACGATTATATTAGAAATGTCATAATTTTTAATATCCGTAATCATCTTGTCGGCTATTTCCACGCCCTTTTCCATATTGCAGTTAACAGACTGCTCGCGGAAACGGTTGGCAAAATCGCTTAGTTCCTTAAACGAAACCTGACTTTTCAACGATTTAAATTCGGGAATTACCGCATATTTTATCACTGAAATATACTCTTTCAAGACATCTTGATTACGCTGTTTTTTTGCAAGAAGTCCGCTTTCGTCAGCCTGCCCCTTCTGATTGTCAAGACCACCTGTCAATAGATTAGGAACGGTAAGAACAAAAACGCTACCGTCGCCTTCCCTTGACTCAACATCGATGGTGGCTTTCATAGAATCCGCCATTTTTTTGGAAATCACAAGTCCGCGCCTTATGCCAAAACCGCTAAACAATTTTTCTAACTGCACACCGTTCAAGCCTTTACCCGTATCTTTTACTTCAAAAATCAAGTTAACTCTATCAGGAGCGACATTCTTTGCCGAGACAAAAAGATAAACACCGCCTTCTTCGGTATACTTGACAGCATTCGACAAAAGGTTGAAAAGGATTTGACGTACACGAATTTCGTCCATTTCAATAGCAGAAGGCACAGTTTCGGAAAATGCAAACTTGTATTCAAGTTTTTTCTCCTCAGCCCTATGCTGAAAAATCTTAAAGACATCTTCGGCAACCGCAACCGGATTTACTGAATCCGCCGAAGAATTTTCCTTAGAGTCGCCAGCTTTGGAAAGTTTCAAAACGTCAGAAAGTGTTTCATTAGCATACGAAGCGGCGTTAAGAGCGTCTTTCAACAAGCCCGAAAACTCTGCATCGGTACTTTTTGCCGCAAGAATTTCACAACTTCGTAATATAACTTCCAACGGTTCTTTCAATTCCGTTGACATTCCGTTGATAAATTCCGTATCCGCTTTGCCGGCCTCACGGTCGGCTTTTACTGAGGAAACTTTAACATCGTCAGTTTGTTTATCCTTGTTAATATCGCGGATTGTAAGCAAAACGGTATTGTCAACACAAAGGCTGAAACGCGCCTCCTTCAACTTATCGGCTGCATTTTCTGCTTGATATTCAACAAATTGCTGTTCACCGGTTTTCTTAACGTTGTTAAAAGCAACAAGAAATTTTATCATCAAAGAGCCGTCAGTCATCGCCCTAAGATTTCTTCCCAAATATGACTGCTGTTTTTCCGGCGAAAGACCCGGAACTTTTGCAAAAATATAATCGCCTTTTTCGTCAAGACGGAAAACCGCATCAGGCATCATGTCAAAGGTGTTTTTAACCGTAGCAAACCTGCCTTCCTCGTTTTTTTCCTCCTTCTTACGTTCCGTAATATCTTGAATCATAATGATTCCCGCACGTCCGACATCAATACCGGAATTGTAATAATAAGACTTCAAAACTGCTTCAACAGAAACATCTCCGTCCGGGGTTTTTAAGTCAAGTTCGTACTTTACAACAGTATCTTCGTCCTTTTCATCATAAAGTCCTCTAATGTCGTCAAACATTTTCGGCGGAAGTACTGTCGTAACGTTAATACCAATAAGGCTTTTGTTTTTAATGCCCAAAATCTGCATACAAGCATCGTTGACGGAGGTAACAACAAGTTTTTCGTTGAATTGTATAATTCCGACAGGCATTTTACGGAAAACGAAACGGTATTTTTCTTCCGAACTTTTAAGGTCTGCCTCGGTGCGCTTTCGCTCTTGAATTTCCTTGTCTAAAAGCGCATTAGCCTTTGTAAGAGCCTTATTTTCATCAATTCCGCCTCTATACCACCGTAAAAACACGAGAAAACCAATTATCAGCAACGCTATAACGCCTATCAAAATAACACAAATACGCTTGTAACTAAGTTTTGCGTCCTCAAACTTAGCCCTCTCCTTCTTAAAATTTTCCTGCAACAACTCGTCTTGCTGACGATGCCCCTCCATACTTATAAAGAAGTCAATGACACGGTCTCTATTTTTTACGATAAAAATACTATCGCCGCCGCGTGCATAAAGTTCGCGGTATTTAAG
>JAEEXW010000162.1 GCA_016287995.1 Bacteroidales bacterium | reverse complement strand
ACCCTCAAAAGTGTTCGTAAGCGAGGTTAAAGAGAAAAAGAAAAAATAATTTTATTTTAAGTATAATTTTTAAAATCATAAAAAAATGCCAAGCGGAAAAAAAAGAAAACGTCACAAAATGGCTACGCACAAACGTAAAAAACGTTTACGCAAAGACAGACACAAGAAAAAATAAAATGATTCTTCGTCTGTTCATGTAAAAAGAATCAAAAGAGCCCACACTTAGATTGTCGGCTCTTTTTGGTATTCTTTTTATTAAAAAATAAAAGAAAAATAATCAAAAAAATTCTTTTGTATTCAAGTGAACAACGATTTAGTGATTAATGCAACTGAGTCGGAAATCATACTTGCACTACTTGAAGATAGCAAGTTAGTAGAAATACACAAGGAGAAGAGAAACCGGCATTTTTGTGTCGGGGATATTTATTTAGGAAAAGTCAAGAAAATAATGCCGGCCTTAAATGCGGCATTTGTAGACGTAGGTTACGAAAAAGATGCGTTTCTGCATTATCAGGATTTAGGACCGCAGTTTTCTACGCTTCACAAATACGTGCAGACGGCTATTGACAACCCGAAAAATTCCAAACCTCTTCAATCCATCACTCTGATGCCCGAAATTAACAAAAAGGGCAAAATTAACGAACAACTTTCTTCGGGTCAAAGAGTAGTTGTTCAGATAAGTAAAGAACCCATATCAACCAAAGGACCAAGACTTACCTCCGAGGTTTCAATCGCGGGACGAAATTTGGTACTCTTGCCTTTTTCAGACAAAGTGTCAGTTTCGCAAAAGATTAAGTCGAAGGAAGAAAGGGAAAGGCTAAGGCAGTTAATCCAGTCGATAAAACCGAAAAACTACGGCATAATCGTTAGGACAGAAGCACAAAACCGCCGCGTAGCCGTACTTGATATGGAAATAAAATCTTTGGTGGAAAGGTGGGAAAATGCTTGCAATATGATGGCACAAGGGGTGCCACCTAAACTTTTGGCAGGCGAACTTGACGCAACTTCCACTATTTTGCGCGATACGCTCAACGACTCTTTCAACAGCATAGTCGTAAACGATGTTGCAATATATCACGAAGTTAAGACATTTATTTGCAATATTGCCCCCGAAAAGGAAAAAATCGTCAAACTCGACACCGAAAAAGTTTCGGTCTTTGACAGATATTTCAATATCAACAAACAGATAAAAACACTTTTCGGAAGAACGGTAACTTTTAAAAACGGTGCATACCTTATAATGGAACACACCGAAGCACTCTTTGTGATAGACGTTAACAGCGGCAACAGAGCGTCAAACGTAGATCAGGAGGCAAACGCGCTTGAAGTAAACCTTGCGGCTGCCGACGAAATAGCAAGACAATTACGTTTGAGGGACATAGGCGGAATTATCGTGGTAGATTTTATCGATATGCACAAAAATGAGAACAAAAAGGCTCTCTACGATAAAATGCGCGAAGTAATGTCACCAGACAAAACTAAACATAACATACTGCCCCTCAGTAAGTTTTGCCTTATGCAAATAACAAGGCAGAGAGTAAGGCCTGAAATGAAAATGTCAACAGAAGAAACTTGCCCTTACTGCTCAGGCACAGGAAAAATAACTTCGACACTGCTTCTTGAAGACGAAATCGAAGATACTTTGAAAAATATTTTGACCCAAAACGATAATATTAAAAAAAAGTTGATTCTTAGAGTAAGTCCCATTGTGGCTGCGTACTTGAAAAAAGGTATTTTCTCGCTACGTATGAAATGGATGTTAAAGTATAAAGTCAGAATTAAAATTTTTGCCGACTCAGACTACGGCTTTATAAAATACGACTTTTGCGATGCGGACGGAACTCCTCTGAACAATTACTAAAAAAAGACCGCTTTTTAGGCGGTCTTTTTTTTGCTCCTTACAAAAAAAATTGTTAAACTTGCACTTGAAAATACTCTAAAATATGAATACCGAGCAAGAGTTTAAAAATCAAATAGTTAAATGCAAAGAGACTTTCCTAAAAAAAGCCTCTGACTACGGGACAGCATGGCGAATTATGCGCCCTGAATCCGTTACTGACCAAATTTTCATAAAGGCAAACCGCATACGCGGACTCCAAACCATGAAAACGCACCTTATTGATGAAGGAGAAGAACCCGAATTTATCGGAATCGTAAACTATGCAGTTATGGGACTGATTCAGTTAGAGTTAGGTTTTTCGGATACTGCCGATTTGGACGTTGAAGCAGCAGAAAAGTTTTACGACAAATACACCTCGCTTGCCTTAGACCTTATGATGAAAAAAAACCACGACTACGGCGAGGCGTGGCGGCAAATGCGGATTTCAAGCATTACAGATTTGATTTTGATGAAACTTTACAGAATCAAGCAAATCGAAGACCACAACGGCAAAACATCCGTGTCGGAAGGTATTGACGCAGGATACTTCGACATTATAAATTATTCAGTGTTTAATTTAATAAAAATAGAAAATGAAAAATCAGGAAATAATTGAAAACACACCGCTTAGGAAAAGAATAGCGATTCTTATTATCCGCATAATCGTAGGTGCGGTTTTTGCATTTTCGGGCTTTGTTAAGGCGGTTGACCCGCTCGGCTCATGCTACAAATTCACGGATTATTTTACTTTGGCATTTGATATGCCCGAACTTTCGGCATTTTCATTACCATTGGCATTTATACTTGCCGCATTGGAATTTACGACCGGTATAATGTTGATTTTCAATCTGAAACCGAGATGGGCGGTATGGCTTTCGTTTGCATTTATGATTGTATTTTTGCCGCTGACACTTTACATAGCGATAGAAAATCCCGTCCATGACTGCGGCTGTTTCGGCGACGCACTTGTGATTGACAACTGGGCGACCTTCTTCAAAAACGTCGTTCTGATGGCTCTGATTCTCTATCTTGTCTTCAACCGCAAAAGAATGGACAACCCGCTTTCTGACAACGTAGAACTCGGAATTTCGGTTGCAGTATTCCTGATAGCGATTGTATTTCAGCACTTTATGATAAGACACCTCCCGATTTTCGACTTCCGTCCTTACAAAATCGGTAACAACATTGCCGAAAAAATGGCAATTCCGGAAGGCGCAAAACGCGACGTTTACGAGACAAAACTCGTTTACAAAAACAGCGCAACCGGTGAAGTTAAAGAATTTTCATCTGACAATTACCCTTGGCAAGACTCAACTTGGGTTTGGCAAGACACGAAATCTGTTCTCATAGAAAAAGGTTATCAGCCTGAAATTCACGACTTTACAATTCAAGATTCCGTAGGCGTAGACCACACTGAACAAGTCTTGAACTATGAAAAACCCGTGCTTTTGGTCATTACGCACAAACTCGAAAAGAGCGATGAAGACGGTCTCGACATGTTGAGACACCTTCAAAACTACGCCCTTAAAAACGATTTTCTGATTATCGGTCTTACGAGCAGCAACTGGGACAAAATTCAAGAAGTTAAAAGCGAATTTTCAGTAGACTTTCCGTTTTTCCAAACCGACGACATAACCCTCAAAACTATCGTCAGGGCAAATCCGGGAATCGTAAAACTCGAAAAGGGTACGGTAACTGGCAAATGGAATTTCAGGGATTTCAGATTAGACAAATAATTTTGAAAAATGGGATTTCTTGATTTCGGTTTTATAGACTTAACTGACATACTTTTAAGTGCTTATCTGCTTTACCTGTTGTATGTAAAGATGAAAAACACCGCCGCGATGAACATACTTGCGGGAATTTTAATCGTGTATGTTCTCTGGATGGTTGTCAAGGCACTTGACATGTCGCTTTTGTACACTATAATGGACAGAGTTGCAAGCGTGGGAGTTCTCGCGCTTGTAATTGTGTTTCAGCAGGAAATCAGGAAATTCCTTCTCGATATGGGAAACGCGAAAACGTTCAAAAAACTGTTTTCGTTGGAAAGAATTTTCCAAAAAGTCATAAAAAAATCCACCGAAGAGTTGAACATTCCCGAAATCGTAACAGCCTGCACTCAGTTTGCAAAAGATTATACGGGTGCGCTGATGGTTTTTCCGAACCATTCGGATTTGAGTTCGGTGATTGCAACGGGCGAAAAACTTGACTGCGCAATAACGGCGCGGCTTTTGGGCTCGCTGTTTTTCAAAAATTCGCCGCTCCACGACGGTGCGGTCATAATTGAGCAAGGTAAAATTTGCGCAGCAAAATGTATATTGCCTTTAACAGAAAACCCTAACGTCCCCGCAAACATCGGCACAAGACACCGCAGCGCAATCGGCATGAGTGAAGTTTCTGATTCTTTGGTAGTTGTGGTTTCGGAAGAAAGGGGTGAAATTTCATACTGCGAATACGGCAGCATTTGTCAGGACGTAACACCCGCGCAACTTGCCGACAAACTCAAAGAACGTTTTGCCGTAACGGAAGACCGCACGGTGGTTTCAAAACGAAACATCATAGTAAAAATGATGAATTATTTAAAAAGTTAAAAATTATTTTTCAAAAACGACTTGCCGCTTAAAATTTTTTTTTCTATTTTTACAACGTTAAACGAAAATTATAAACTATGGAAACCGAAGTTAAAAACCAACACGTTATGCGCTATTGGGACTTGTTGAAAGATTTGAGCGACAGTGACAAGTTTGAACTCGGACTTATGCTTATGGAAAGTGTCAAGTCTTCTTTTTCTGCGCCTAAAAATGACGAGGACTGGTGGGTCAAAGAGATGTGGAAAGAACCCGTCAAACCTTACACCATGGACGAAATAAATGCAAGAATCGACCAGTCTGAGCGTGAAATGGCGGCAGGTCTTGGTCAGGACAGCGAAGAAATGTTCCGTGAAATCGAAGAAGAATTTTTACGTGAGGAAGCGGAATATGAATTGGAAAACGAAATGGCAGAAGCAGTATGAAAGTTATATGGACTCCGTTTGCAAAAAAAGAATTGATAAGAACGGCAAAATACATCAATATGGTGTTCGGGAAAAAAACAAAAAATGAATTTTTACAAAATGTCCACCATGCAAACCGTCAAATAGGCATTAATCCCAATATCGGAAAAGTTGAACCCTCATTATATGACCGTGTCATTATGTACCGCTGTTTCGTGGTCTCACGTCATAATAAGATTGTGTATTGTATCATGGATGATCATATTTCGGTAGTTGATTTTTGGGACTGCCGCCGTGATCCTGATGCGCTTGCTGCACAAGTCAAATAAAATTTTCAACATTGTAAGAGGTATAGAAAATTTATTTTTTTATGCCTTTTACAAATCTGTCTTTACCGTAAAAATCTTTTACCACTTCAACATTTTTAAAACCGTAACTTTCAACAAGTTGCGCGGTTTCTTTGCCGAAATTTTCGTTGATTTCAAAAAAGAGTTTTCCTTTCGGGTTCAAATGCGAAACCGCAAATTCAGAAATCCTTTTATAAAACCTTAATGCGTCATTATCGGGAACAAAAAGTGCTGTAAAAGGCTCATAATCAAGAACATTTTTCTGCATCAAAATTTTTTCGCTCTCGGTAACGTATGGCGGATTCGAGACTATAACATCAAATTTTTGCGAAGTTTCAAACGTGAAAATATCCGCTAAAAAAACTTCCAAATTTTTTACGCCGTATTTTTCGATGTTTTTTTTGCAGACTTTCAACGCACTTTCAGAAATGTCGCAACCGAAAAATTTTTTGTCAGGATTTTTCAGCGCACAATAAAGCGAAATGCAGCCGCTGCCAAAACCGACTTCAAAACACGAAACGCCGTTTTCCTTTGAAACCATAAGCGCAAGTTCTTCCGTTTCTGGTCTCGGAATCAAAACCGACGAATCAGTAAACAACTCTAAATCAAGAAATTGTGCGTTGTTAAAAATGTATTCAAGCGGCTCAAAACGTTTTATCCGCAACAAAATTTCTTGAAACTCCTCAACAGAAAAATTTTCAATTTCCCTATCAGGATACGTTAAAATCTCCGTCAAAGACGTATTATAAAGGTAAAGCAAAACTTTCACGGCAACGGCTTTGGCAGCATTTTCGTCGCCGTCATAAACCCTAATCAAAGTGTTTTTTAATGTATAAAAAAGTTCGGAATTTTTCATAACGCAAAATTATCAATATTTTTTTGATATTTCGACGAAAAAAATTTATATTTGCACGTTAAAATTTTAAGGTTATTATGGAAACGCAGTTATTTAAAGTGTTTAACGGTCTTCCAATGGACGTAAACTTCATCAGAAAGCATTTGGAAAAAAACGGAATCAAATGTTTTGTAAGCAACAAACACGCTGATAATCAAAAGAATAAATGGTCAGAACCGAGTTTTGACCCCACCGTCAGTATAGAGGTTGAAACACAAAACGCAGAAACCGCTTTACAACTTATAGACGTTTTCCTTAAAACCAAAGCAGAATAAAAATTTATGAGCAACATAGTAGCAATCGTAGGTTGTCCGAATGTCGGCAAATCTACCCTTTTCAACCGTCTGACAGGTTCGCGTGAGGCAATTGTTCACGAAACCGCAGGCGTTACCCGCGACCGTCATTACGGAAAATCAGATTGGAACGGCAAAGAATTTTCTGTCATTGACACCGGCGGTTACGTCAACAACTCGGACGATATTTTTGAAAACGAAATTCAAAAACAGTTTCACCTCGCAATAGAAGAGGCTGACGTAATTATTTTTATGACCGATGCAAAACTCGACGTAAAAAGCGGGGACGTAGATATA
>JAEEXW010000161.1 GCA_016287995.1 Bacteroidales bacterium | reverse complement strand
TTGATGTACGGGGTTATAAAAATATCGTCTTCCAGACGATATTGTGACATACATCACACAAACCGTCTGGAAGACGGTAGTTCAATACCCCCGTACACCGAACCGCATGCGGTGATGGTGTGCGGGGTAAATGAAATTGCCGTGATAAGGGTGTAAAGAAAAATTTTGCAAATATCAAACTTTATTTTACATTTGCGGCAAAATATTTTTCACTATGAAACCCACTATCATATTAGCATTTTTATTGTTGCCGCTGTCCGTCTTTTCACAAACAGACAGTTTATTAAACATTATCAAAACGGATTCTCCTGACAGCGTTAAAGCAAAGATTTACAGTAAAATAGCATATATTACAAGCAATATTGACACTTGTCAGAAATATGCACAACTTTCTTTACAATACTGCAAGGATAAGGATTTAAATATCAAGGCTAACAATTATGCTTATCTCGGTTATTCGTATTATATGAAAAGCGAGTTCAGATCCTCTTTACAATCTTATTTCAAAGCAACGGACTTTTACAATAAAATTTCTAAAAAAAAACTTGAAGCAAATTCCTTATTGTGTATAGGAAATTGTTATAAATACTTGAATATCAGCGACAGTATTTTTTTCTATCACAATGCCGCTTTAAAAAAATTCATTGAAATTAAAGATACAAGTTTCATTTCGTACACTTATCAGGTAATCGGCGAGGCATATAACGGATTAGGACTGAAATCTTCCGCAGAGGAAAACTATAAAAAGTCCTTAGAATATGCAGAAAGTTCAAAGGACACATTAAGAATGGCTTTCGCATATTCTTCCATCGCTTGGAATTCCGGGGACTCACCCTCTTCCATTGAAATGCTGAAAAAATCCATATCGTTATTTGAAAGAACGCCGGAAATCGAAGGTAAAAAAGTTGCATATTATAATCTTGCACGAAAATATATGAACATAGCGGAGTCTATCGGAGACAAGGCATACGCAGACAGCAGTTATATGTATATCGAAAAAGTCGGAAACCATGACCTTATAAACGGAGAAATTACAAATTACATTCTTGACCGTTTTATTTATGTTGATTATTTCGTCTTTTATAAGAAATATCACGAAGCCCTTGCCGAATTATTAAGGTTAGAGAAATATTTTGACGACAATATTTCCATCATTCATTTAAGAAATTATCACAAACATCTCCACAAAGTGTATTCGTGTCTCGGCGACTATAAAAACGCCTTAAAACATCACGAAAAGTACACTGAATACAAATTAAAATCCTTTAACGACAGTACTTTTAAATCTTTTAAAGATGCCGAAGTTGAGCGTACCCGTATGTTGGAGAACGTTAAACGCGAGGCTGCCGAAAAACTCCATCGCGAAGAAACACGCCATATGCGACTAATTATTATGGCGTTAATAATCGGTTTAGTATTGATTTTCTGGATTTTTTGGAACAAAAAGAAGGCTAACAAAATACTTTCGGAGAAAAACATCATTCTCAACAACCAAAAAGTTGAAATTGAGGCCCAAAGAGATGAAATTTTAACACAGAGAAACGAGATAGAATATCAGCGCAACGAGATTTTAAGCAGCATTAATTATGCCCGCCGCATACAAAGAGCCGCCGTTTCGTCTGAAGACGACGTGCGTGAAGTTTTTCCCGACAGTTTTGTTTTTTACCGTCCGAGGGATATTGTCAGCGGCGATTTTTACCGCTCTGGGAAATGCGGAAAATATGCGGTTATGATAACAGCTGATTGTACGGGACACGGTATTCCTGGTGCGTTTTTGTCAATGCTCGGATTATCAGCACTAAAAGAATTTATGACGACGGAATACGATGCGGCAAATCCCGGAATAGTTCTTGACCGTTTGAGAGATTTCATAAAGACGACGTTAATTTCCTCGGAAGACGGCACGGACGTTACAGACGGTATGGATATGACGGTTTGCTGTTACGATTTTAAGGCTATGGAAATGCGTTATGCCATAGCCGAACAGACTATGGTCATAATCCGTAAAGGCGAGGTCATAAAGTTAAAAGGCGACATTATGCCAGTAGGACGGCATTTAGTTGAAAAAGAGCATTTTCAAACCAAAACGGTAAAAATAGAAAAGGGCGACATGGTATATACGTTTTCTGACGGTATTCAAGACCAGTTCGGCAAAGGCAGTGAAATGAAAAAGTTTTCCTCAAAACAACTTTTTGCGGTTTTGACTTCCCTCGCCGAACAACCCGTCGAAGAACAATGCCAAATTTTAGAGCAAACAATTCTTGATTGGCGGGGCAACACACCGCAAGTCGATGATATGACGTTAGTAGGGATAAGGGTGTAAACTTGCTATTTTTCCAACAAAAAATTGTCAATAAATTTTTCAACCTCAGGGAACTGAACTTCCGGCAGACGACAATGCCCGTGATTGCCGACAATGCTGACACCAAAACGGTTTGAAATTTTGAACTTTTCCCAAACTTTTTGAGCCGCCTCAGCCGAAACTTTCATCGACTCGTCAGCAAGCCATTTAAAATCAGGATTGCCCAACAAAAGTAGCGCACGAGGACAAACCATCGCGCAAAGTTCGTGCTGATCGTATGGCAGACGGTAAACGTTTTCGCCCGAAAAATTCTCCTTTTGACTTTCCAAAAACCAATGATAATCCGTTTTGTCAATATCTTCAACGCCGTCCAAAGTATGAGAAACTCTCCAGGCTGCCGCACCTCCCCCGCCCGGCTCCTGAGCAATTACCAAAGCAATTCTTTCGTCAAAAGCACCGCAATAAAGTGCCATTTTGCCGGCATACGAGCAGCCTGTTACGCCGATATGTTTTAAGTCGATTTTTGTTTTTTCTTCACCCAAAAGAAATAGTCCGTCAACTAAACGACTAAAACCCCAAGCCCATTCGCTGTACGCACCGTTGTCTTTGTATTCGGGAAACAACTTGTCAAAAGAATGTTCTCCGCGCTCTTTATGGTCTTTCCTCCACTGCGAATAATCGTTGACCTGAGCCTCGTGAAAAACCATTTTCGCAACGGGACGCCCCTGAAAAACCTCATCAGGCAAAGAAATCATACTCGTGCCAATCATCAAAGCATACGGCGGAGTACCAATTTTCGGATAAATGATTTCAGACTTTAAGACGAGTTTTTTGTCGTTGCGGCTCACTTCAACAACCAAAGTATCGCCGTCCATAAAGGAAGAAATTTGCGTTTTTTCTAACGAAGGCTTTTCGCCAATACCATAACGCTGAATTTGAGCAGCAATTTCACTGCGCCTTACAGCCCAATCTTTGTACTTTTTAACGCCCAAAAGAGGGTCGGGAAGTTCGCGAATTTCGGGCAAATCCTTAACTTCCGGTAACTTGAACGAAGGCACAATAATAGAATTTTCTTTGTCAAAAACCTTAGGAATTTTGACTTTCTGCGCCGAAGACTGCTGAAAACACACAGCAAAAGTCAGCGCAAGAAAAAAGCATAGATTTTTTTTCATAAAATATTTAGGATAATTTTATTCCGATAACCGTTGTATCGTCCATTTGAATATGGTCGCCACGCCACTCAATAAAAGTTTTGCGCAGATGTTTTTCTTGCCAATCAAAAGGTTTGTCGCTATTTTCTGTCAAAATTTCGCGGAAAGGCTTTGCCATAAGTTTTCTGCCCAAAGAGCCGCCAAACTGATCTTGATAACCATCAGAATAAATGTAAAACGTTGTCGGGACGGTAGTATCAAACTCATGGCGCGTAAAAACCCTCTGTTCTTCTTTCTGCATACCACCGATTGAATTGTGGTCGCCATTGATTTTTTCGACTTTGCCGTTCTGAATCAAAATCAAAGGATTCTTTGCTCCGGCGTACGAGAGTTTATGCGCAGCCTTGTCAATAACGCAAACTGCCGCGTCCATACCATCGTTGTTTTCGGTGGTCTCCTGCTGCAACATCGTCCTAATGAGTTTATGCAGTTCGTTAAGGATAAGGTCAGGCTCTGTAATCTTCTGAATATTAATAATTTGATTCAACAACGCATCGCCCAACATACTCATAAATGCACCCGGAACACCGTGACCTGTACAGTCTATAACAGCAACTATAAGTTTGCTTGTTTCGTCCTCTTCAACATCTTTGCGGCGGAAAAGCGACGGCGGTCTTTGAATTTTAACCTCCGAAAACCAATAAAAATCCCCGCTAACAGCCTCTCTCGGATAAAAATACACAAAACCGTCAGCAAAATGCTTTTTAATAAAATCCACATTTGGCAAAGATGCCTTCTGAATACGCGCCGCATAATTAATCGACGAAGTAATAGAAAGGTTGATTTCTTCGATTTCGCGGTTACGAAAACTAATTTCTTCGTTTGCCTTATCAACAATTTCTTTTTGACGGAGAATCTCGTCCTTTTGACGGTTAATCTCTTCGTTTTTGTTGGTTAACAACGCGTTAACCTTCTTAATCTTGCGCGAATTGAAAAAGACGTACAACATAAACAACGCCACCAAAACAGCAATTATAATTATAACCGTAGTCATAATCTTGTTTTTTTGAAGCGTCTGCTCGTAAATGGCAAGTTCTTTTTCTTTTTCCTTCGTAGTTATCGAAACTTGAAGTTCAGAAAAACTTTCCGCCTTTTTAGCCTCGTGAAGCGAATCGTTAACAATAGTATAGCGGGAAAGATAATAATATGCGCTGTCAGTTTTTTTACGCCTGTTAGAAATATCAGCAAGCAACAGCAAAGCGTCCGCTTTTTCGGCAAGCCACTGATTGGCATCAGCAAGCGAAAGTGCTTCCATAGCCTTTTTCTTGGCTTTGTCCGTGTCGCCCTTTATGAAACTGAGTCTACCAAGCCGGTTGTTGACAGCCGCAATGTAAGTAATCGTTCCGAAAACCTGAAAAATATTACCCGCACGGGTAAACATCATCACGGCTTCGTTATAGTTTTCGTTTTTGACGTGCATTTCGCCCAAAATATAATACGTCTTTGCCATCTCGTAACGGTCGCCGGCAAGACGGTATTTTATAATGGCATTGTTAAGACATTGATCTTCTTTGTCGTATTCCTCGTTTTGGTCATAAACAGAGGCCATGTAACGGTAAGTTTCAGCAACAAGTGTCTGATTTTTAATATTTTGACTAATTGTTAAAGCGTCGTTGAAAAAGGTCATAGCCTTATCGTACTGATAACGGTTGAGTTCCACTTTTCCGATTCTGTCCATCGCACTTGCGTGTCCGTCGTCGCAGGAAAACACCTTAAAAATACTGTCGGCTTTTTCATAATTGCTCATCGCAACGTCTTCTACGTTTTGAATAAAATACGTATCACCGTATTTCAAAAGTGCGTATGCAGACTTAACGCTTTCGCCTTCGGTGAGATAAATGGAATACGCCTGAAAATAATGCTCCATCGCCAAATAAAACACTTTCTGCTCAAAGTATATATCGGCAAGTGCTTCAGACCAAAACGCTTGAAGGTTTTTGTCGTCTTCGGTAATTGCAAGTTGCAAGGCCTGCCCAGCATATTCCAAAGCAAGGTAAGCGTCAGAAATCTTGGTTAAATCGTATAGTTTTTTCAGAATTTCAAGATTTTCACCGTTAGGTACACCCAACTCGTAGTTCTTCTGCAAACGTGCATCCAAACTGTCAAGTATACCCTCCTTGGTGTCTGCGGCACAAAACAAGGAAATCAGAAACAAAACCGCCGTTAAAATATATTTTGTAAACTTCATTTTACTTAATAAGGATAAAATACTCTATCATTTTTACAGCATATTTTATGCCTTAAAACCATTTTCTGTCGTTTTTTTTACAATTTTATTTTAAGCTGCTATAAATCAAACAAGTAGCATAACATGCAATACCCTCTTCCCTACCCGTAAAACCGAGTTTTTCTTCTGTGGTCGCTTTTATTGAAACGTTATCCACATCCGTAGCCATAACCGAAGACAAAACTTCACACATCTTAGGAATATAATCTTTTATTTTCGGCTTTTGAAGGCAAATTGTGCAGTCGATGTTTGAAACTTCGTAACCCGCCTGCCGGATAATTTTGCAGACTTCTTTCAGCAGTATTTTAGAGTCAATACCCTTGAATTTTTCGTCGTTGTCAGGAAACCAATAACCGATGTCCCGCTTGTTTGCCGCACCTAAAAGCGCGTCGCAAACAGCATGAATCAAACAATCTGCATCGGAATGTCCGAGCGCACCTTTTGAATGTTCTATTTTTATACCGCCGAGCCAAAAGTCAAGCCCTGATTCAAGACGGTGAACGTCATAACCGAAACCTGTACGTATTTTCATTTTTTTCTACAATTTAGCAAAAGGAAAATTTTTCTTAACTTTTTCTTTTATGCTGTCGTCCAACGAATTGCCTTGCAAATTCAACTCTCTAAGTGCTTTCATTTTATATAATTCTTCGGGCAGAGTACTTATTTTGTTGACCGAAAGCGAAAGTTTTTCAAGCGAAGAAAGTTTCGTTATAAAAGCCGGAAAAATCTCAATACCGTTGCCGTCCAACGCCAAATCAGTCAAATTAGATAACGATGACAAATCAGGAAGTTTTACAATATTGTTGCCCGAAATATCAAGTTTAGATATAAAAGAAAAAGAATTTAACGCTTTGGGCAATACTGTAAGTTGATTGTCAGCAAGGTCAAGAAATTGAAGCATTTTTAAATTACCAATCGAAGAGGGAAGCGCAGAAAGTTGATTTTTACTCAAATTAAACATCTGAATAAACGACATCTTACTGATACTTTTCGGT
>JAEEXW010000160.1 GCA_016287995.1 Bacteroidales bacterium | reverse complement strand
TTGAGTTGCGGTATGCTGAGTATGGAGCAGCAATCGGGACACGTAAAAGCGTACGTCGGCGGCATCGATTACCATTATTTTCAGTATGACCACGTAAGTTTGGGTCGTCGTCAGGTTGGTTCTACTTTCAAACCGTATGTTTATGCGGCTATGTTCTTGAATCATAGGGAAATTCAGCCTGACCATTTGGTTGCTAACGTGGAATATTCCATTGACAATCCGGGCGGTATTCCGCCGCATTATACGCCGAAATTTTCAAAATCTTCGCGCGATGGTCAGATGATAAAACTATCAACGGGTTTAGGTCTTAGTCTTAACCAGATTTCGGCTTGGTGTATGAAACAGACTTCGCCGAAAGCCGTTTTGGAGTTGGTGAGAAAGTTAGGAATAATTTCGCCCGTTCCCGAAGCACCGAGTATTTGCGTAGGTTCGGCTGAGGTGAAACTCAAAGAAATGGTGGCGGCTTATTGCGGTTTTGCTAACAACGGTTTTTCTACTTCACCTGTTTTTGTGGTTGAAATAGAAGATAAAAACGGCAACAAAATCAGCGAGTTTTCTTCAACGCACAATCAGGCGATGGAGGCTATTGAGGCTTACAAAATGGTTGAGATGTTGAGGGTTGTAACTCACGGAGGTACGGCAAGCAGAATTTCAGCCTCATACGGTTTTAATATTACGGCTGATTGCGGCGGTAAAACAGGTACAACTAATCTTAACGCCGACGGTTGGTTTATGGGTATAACTCCGCAACTTGTTTCGGGCGTTTGGACAGGCGGTGAAGAGCGTTCCGTTCAGTTTTCTAATGGCGAATGGGGACAAGGTTCGAGACTTGCGATGCCTGTCTGGGGACTTTATATGAGAAAAATTTACGACGACCCCGACTTGTCAAAGATTTACCGCGACGACGTAACATTCACAATGCCGGAGGATTATGAAAAATACGTTCAGGAGAATAGGTCTAACATTCAAAACAATTCCGGTATCGAAAGCAACGTTGACGGCAACGAATTTAACAATTATAACAATAGCGACGATATTCAGGAAGGGGATTATTAATGAAATCGACTTTTGCGGCTTTGGCGTTTGCGGTGTTTTTTTCATCGTGTGTTCATGAAATTCCGTTTTCGATAGACGGGGTTGACACTACTGCCGTTGTCGTGGAAGGCACGATAACAAATGAGTTTATCAATCACCCTGTTTATATTTCAAGACTTTCGGGATACAGCGATACTATAAGAGTGCCGCTCAAAAACGCCAAACTCGTTGCCGTAACCTCGTCTGACAACGGCGCAACATATTATTATCAAGAGACTTCCGACGGACTTTATACTTCGGTAGAAAAGTTCGTCGGCGTTACCGGCAATACTTATTACCTTCATATCGAACTTGACAGCATGGTTATAAGTGCCAAAACTACGATGTTACCCGTTACCCCGCCTGAAAAAATTAAGTACAGCCGAAAAGATAACGGTTATTATTCCATTGATTATGTGGCAGATAGTTATGTTAAGGAAAATCCTGCGAAATACGTCCTTAACCTTTCTTGGGAGCCTAAGAATACGGCAACGCTTTATTATTATTCATTGACAACGACCGACATAGCGCAACTTTTTGCGCCGAAAATGCAGGTTACATATTTCCCCGAAGGAGCGCAGATAATAGAGAGAAAATATTCAATTGACAAAGATTATGAAATTTATCTGCGTTCGTTGCTTGCAGAGACTGTCTGGACGGGCGGCTATTTTGACGAGGCGCACGGAAATCTTCACACCAACATTACAAGCGACAATCCGAGGGTAAAAACCGCCGGTTATTTTTCAGCAAACACCGTTTATATAGATACGATATGGGTGAAGTGATATGGAGTTAGTGGTGTGCTTAGAAGTTTGCACTCCAACTACGCACATTGCAATAATGGCTTCTTCATAGTGGGAAATTGAATTCTAGCCGCAGAGCGGCGATATACGTTAGGCGGTCGTGTTGCCGCTGCAAGCGGCAAAAACCCCCGCTGGATAACGAAAAAAGTGCAAAAACTAAATCATAAAAAATTAATACACAAATTCTTTCTTTAATTTTTCAGGATTGCGTCTCATATCCCAGAAATCGACTATTTCTATGCTGTAATTACTTATATAGTAGATAATTCTGTTGTATTTGTCAATTATGTAACTTCTGAATTTCAACGGCGCATCTTCCAATAAAAGTTCTGTTTGACCCAGTTTCGGGTTGTTTTCTAAAAGTTCAGTAATATGAAAAACTTTTTTCAGAAATTTGGTTTTACTCTTTTTCCCGTATTCGGTTTCTATGTAATCCGCAGTTTTTGAAACCTTTTTCAAGGCGAATTTTGACCATATTACTTTCATGCCGTCTCCAATTCGTATTCTTCCATGCCGAGCATCGCCATAACTTCCTCATTTGTATAACATTCGCCGTTTTCTATTTGGCGGTGTCCTGTCATGGCGCGTTTGATAAGTTCTTCTTTGGGATTTAAATTCAAGAATTCTTTTTCCGTGAGATAATTTTCTAATTCGTCAATCAGCCACGAAATATCTTTGTTGGAAAGCGTCCCGATGATAAAATCCTTAAACTTGATTAATTCGTCTTTGTTCATGATTTTAGAAATTTAAGCCGCCGTAAAAATATGAAAGAAAATTTGTTTTGCAAAATTTTTTACCCACTAATCTTCTTTACCGGCACTTGCGCCGCCAAAAATCCGATTACCGTTACAACAACAAAACTTATGATTATGTCAACAAATCTTATTTCTACGGGGTAATAATCTATTATAAACGAGCCGTCTGAGGGAAATGTCAGAAGGTGAAATTCTATTTGTAACCAGCAGATTAACAGCCCTCCAATCAGCCCAGCAACCGCCCCTGTCAGCGTTATAAGTCTGCCTGTATTGGCAAAAATGCTTTTGATAAATTTTTCGTCGCCGCCAAGATACGAAAGGGTTGCAATGTCGTTTTTCTTGTCAATTATCAGCATTGAGAGTGCGCCTGTAATATTGAAAGAGGCGATTATGATGATAAAAGTCAGCATTACGATGATTGAAAGTTTTTCCGATTGCATAACTTTATAAAGCGTGTCTTGCTGTTGATAACGGTCTTTTATGAGAAAACCGCTGCCGAGAATTGTTTTTATTTTTTTTATTGCAACATCTGTCGGGACGTTTTTGCGGCAAGAAATTTCTATCGACGAATACTCGTTAGACTGATAATCTAAAATGTCTCTGACAAATTCTACGGGAGCAATTACGTATTTGGAGTCAAAGTCCTGATGAATGTGAAAAATTCCGGACGGCGTGATGTCCGTTTTAGTAAAAGCGTTGTAAGGGTTTGTGACGGAGATTTTTTCGTTTTTTTTCGGCGCGTATATTCTAAGGGGCGGAAAACTGCCGAGCGTTATGCCGAGGTTGCCCGCAACATCGCAACCGACTATGGCAAACGGTATGTTAGAAACCGTATCGCGCAAAACATAATCGCCTGCGTAAGTGCAGTTTTTGATGTCGCAAATTTTCTCGTAATTGTTGGAAACGCCTTTTAAAGTGCAGATATACTGATAACTGCGGTATTCAAAAAGTGCAGTTTCTTCTATTGACGGAGATACGAACGAAACTTCTTCAAGTTGTTTTAATTCGCTGAGTTTGTCCTCAGGGAGTATAAACGTTTTGCCGGTTTCTGCCGTTATTTTTATGTCGGGGTCAAATTGGTTTATCATACTTCTTATCAAAGAGTCAAAACCGTTGAAAACCGATAAAATTACAATCAGAGCCGCGCTCATTCCCGCTACACCAAAAACGGAAATCAGCGATATTATGTTAACAAGGCTCATTCTGCCCGAAAACAAATATCTGAATGCAAATTTTACGGGTAATTTCATTTTATCGCTTTTACTATCAGTCCCGTGCCTTTTTCGTGTGTTGTGATTGTGTCAATCCAATCGAGCAGAAAAACAAACGGATAAACTATGATGTAATACGGAATAAGTAAAATAAAAAACAATTTTGAGGCGTTGACCATCGTAATAGGCCATTTCATTGATAATGTCCAAGCCAAAGAGCCGGGTTTACCATACGAAAACTTGGCCTCGGTTTTTGAAAAGCCTGCGTTTTTGAGTTTCGTTTTTATGTCCTCGATGTTGTAACCGTCTCTTACGTGCTCGTCTATAAAAGAATGTTCGCCTTCGTGGTGAACGTCAGAGCCGCCTTGGTCTGAGGGCGTGGAAATCAGCAGTATACCGCCTTTTTTCAGACTTTTGTTGATATTTTCAAAAACTTTTACATCGTCCTCGATGTGCTCCATCACGTCAACCGAAAGAGCAAGGTCGTAAGTGTCTTCCTTTTGAAATTCTGTTAAGTCGGCATATTCAAATTTCACTCTGTCAGAGCGGCGGATTTGACTGAAAAAATTGTTGCAGTCTTCGATTTGTTCTTCTTTTACGTCAACGCCAAGGATTTTTGCCTTTTTGAGATATGACGACATAAAAAAACAATACTGTCCGTAACCGCTGCCTGCGTCAAGAATCTGTAATTCTTCCTCGCGGCGGTTGCGGAATTCTTTTTTTATTTCTTTTTTGATGTACCAGGCTCTTAACAGAAGAAGGTCAAGAAGCCTGTAAAAGAATTTTCTTAAAAAGGGGGTTTTGTTGAAAACTTTTCCCAACGAGCGTTTTACGGGGTCGTATTGCATGATTTTATTTTTTATCCTTGTCCAACAATTGCTGAATTCTTTCTGCGTAGTCCAAAGTTTCGTCTTTGAGGAAAATCAATTCGGGGATTCTCCTCAACTGAAAACGGATTTGTTTAGCGGTTTCAAAACGGATTTCTTTTGTGTCTTCTTCTATCTTTTGAAAAACTTCGTTGCGTTTTTCATTCGGAAAAATAGATACAAAAATCCTTGCTTCGTCCAAATCAGGAGTAATTCTGACCTCCGAAACCGAAATCATTGCGCCCGTATAGTTTTGGCTGTTGATAAGGAAATAATTTGCTAACTCCTTTTGTAAAAGTCTGCTTATTTTGCTTTGTCTTGTAGAGTCCATTATTTATAAATTTTCCACAAAGGTAGAAAATTTATAAATAATAAACAAAACTTTTTTAAAAATCGCCGCCGTCAAAACTGTTGTCGTCTCCGCCGGCATCGTCTCCTGCTTCACCGCCTTCTTCGCCCTCAGGACGTTTTTCTTTCATACTGTTGATTTTGAAAGATATACCGAGGTTCCACATCGGAGCAACGCGGTGTCTTTCGGTGTAGAGCCAATATTCAGGCGTATCGGTAGTCTGTTTGCTTGTTCCCGTATTGAGCATATCTCTCATGCTAAAAGATACCGAAACTTTCTTCTTGAAAAAACTCTGGCGTATTGCAAGTCCTAAATCAAGATTGCCTTTGTTTGAGGAGATAAGGGTCTTGTTGCTGCCGTTGTAGCGCATATTGAGTTGTATTTTTGTGGTTTTGCCCGGTGAGAAAGACAAGGTTTCTTTCGTGCGCCAAGACTGACCGTCCTGATAACGCATTTCGCCGTTGTAATTACCTCTGATATAATATTTTCTGACTTGAAAATTAGCACTCAGTCTTATCCATTTTGTGATGTCGTAATTGCCGGTTAATTCAAGACCGAAATTATTGTTTGTTGACAAATTTTCAAATCTCGAAATCAAAATGCCCGAACCGTCGGAGGCAAGTGTGCTGACGTTTTCTGTTGCACCGTTAGTATGACGGTAAAAAGTTTCCAAAGCAACAAAAACTTTGTCAAAATTCATTTGATAGTTAAGTTCCATAACGTCAGTGTATTGCGGTTTTAAATCGGGATTACCGACTCTGCGCGAATACTCGTCAGAATATGCAGGGAAAGGGTTAAGAGCCTGTTCCCAAGGACGGCGTATGCGGCGTGAATAGCCCGCTTGAATGGAATTTCTTTCGCCGACGGTTTTTGAAATGTGAACCGACGGAAAAAGGTCTAAACGGTTGATTGAAAAAACTGAATCCGAAATACCGTTTTTAGTATCCATTTCACGGTAAGTGTATTCACCCCTTAACCCGAGTTGAAGCCCAAAAGTTCCAAACGTTGCAGAAAATGTCGTATAAGCCGATGTAATATAGCGTTTGAAATCCACATCGTTAGTAAATTCGGGATTATAAACATAACTATCACTCGCCTGAATGTAATCGTCATAATCATAATCGGTTACGGCATCATTGAAGTCTTCTTGAAAACCTGCTTCAAACTTGTTGCCGTTCTCGTAAGGTCTTGTATAGTCAAGATTGATTCTGCCTCTGTGCGTTACTTTGCCGTTGCCGATTTGGTGTCCTGTTGTGGTGTCGGCTTTGTTTTCGCGGAGTGCATTCTGAACAAAAATATTGTCAGCATCGCGGTCGTTGTACGAGTAAAAACCGTTGAAAACCAATTTGTGTCCTTTGCCCGCAAAATTATGCGTGTAAGAAAGGTTGGTGTTGAAATAGTACGATTTTTCGTCTTCGTCGGTTTTTGAATCTACGTTTTCATGGTCGGAGTCCGTGTTGCCGGTTTTAACGTAGTTTTTGTATGTGTTATGACCGTCAACATCGCTGTTAAAAAGTCCGCCTTCAATACCGAAATTAAGAAGGTTGTTGTCGTTCATGTAATAGTCGAAACCGGTTTTGAGACCGCCGCCGCCGAATCTGCGTTTGTGGTGAGCCTCTTGATAAACGTATTTGTCGTAATCGCTTTCATGCGTTATACGGTCTGAGAGGGACTCAAAGTCAAAACCTCTGTTGTT
>JAEEXW010000159.1 GCA_016287995.1 Bacteroidales bacterium | reverse complement strand
TGAAACTGCCTGTAAAAAAAATTTTAAAAGTAAGAGATTACGACAATGTCTACACTTTGTCGAAATTGTACAACACTCCGGCAGAACTCATTATGAGGGTCAACCGTCTGGAAGACACCCGAATAGAACCCGGAACAGAAATAATAATACCATGACACAAGACAATAACTCAAAACCCAACTCTCTTATAGGCAGACGGTTGGACAACTACAAAATAGAATCCCTCATCGCCGAGGGCGGAATGAGCAGCGTTTACGAAGGCGTACACATGCTCCTTGGACGGCGTGCCGCCATAAAACAACTCAACCCGCTTCTTGAACAAAAAGACGGCGTTAAGGAAAGGCTCAAAAACGAGGCTGTTACACTGTCAAGGCTGAAACACCCGAACATTGTGGCGGTTTACGACTACATAGAGTGCGAATTAGGAACTTTTATAATCGAAGAACTCATAAAAGGCATTCCGCTCAACGAATACCTTCAAAGCGAATCCGGTCCGATACCCGAACCGAAAGCCGTTAAAATGATGCTTCAAATGCTTGACGCAATCGGTTATATGCACTCCAAAAACATCATTCACAGAGACATAAAACCGGGAAATTTTATAATAACGCCCGAAAACGAAATCAAAATCATCGACTTCGGCATCGCGCAAATCATGGGCGAAACGCCTCACCTCACCCAGGACGGCACAAAAGTCGGCACGGCTCTCTATATGAGCCCGCAACAAGTAAAAGGTCAGCCGCTTGACCGCAGAACCGACATTTATTCGCTTGGAATAACGTTTTTCCACATGGTAACCGGTCAGCACCCGTACAGCAGCAAACTGTCAGAATACGAGATTTACAACAAAATCATCAACGAGCCGATGACAGAGCCGATGTCGATTTACAAAGGCGTGTCGGCACAGATGCAGGAAGTGATTTTCAAGGCGGTTGCCAAACGTCCGCTCGACAGGTATCAGGACTGCACGCAGTTCAAACGCGACATTCTCACAATAGCCAAAAACTACGAGACAAAACAGGACAACGCAATAACACAGGTTTTTGACCTCGTCCCCGAAGACAAGGAGAAAAAAGCCCCGATTTGGAAAAACGCCGTCATGATGGCAACCGTCGTACTTTTTGTCATAACCGTAACGATTGCGTTTTTTACGTTTTCAAACCAAGACCAAATGCACGTAATTGCCTCAAACGCATTCCTTTACGAGGGCGACAGTATGAAAGCCAAAAAAGTGGACAACCTCAACTACGGCGAAACCCTCAAAATCATGACCGACAAACCGGCGGTCTCAAAAGACGGCGTTACATGGGTGGAGGGCATCTCGGCACGCGGCATAAAAGGCTACATTCAAAAAAACTACATCGCCACCGCAAAAATTTACCAGCAAATCAACACGATGTACGTCAACAAGGAGGCTGTCGTAAAAACCCCCGACGATTACAAGGCGGTTTTGTGGCATTATTTTGTTGAAAACAAGTATTTCAAAAACTCAGCCTCACAGTGGAAAATATATTCCGATGCCGACAACGAACTTGAATACGGCGGTATCTGCACGGGATTTTTCAACGACAACAACATAACGGACTACGCCTGCGTTATCACCGACAAAAACGGAACGGAAAGCAAACTTCTGATATTTTTTGACAATTCAAGCGAAAACATTGCCCTTGAATGTCCCGCAGGAGTAAAAATAAAAACCATTCCCAAAGGCGAAAACGGCGGCGGCTGGTATCTCGGAAACGTCTACACCCGCACAACGGGCAGCGGCGCAAAATACGAGGTCAACAAATACGAATATCTGCCCACGGACGGCATTTTGATTTTCAACATCGAAAACGAAACCAACACGGTCTGCTATTTCAATTCGCGAGAAAACAAAATACACCTTACCGAACAACCAAAATAAAAAAACGGGATTCGCTCTTTACAGACAGAATCCCGTTTCGGTATTAAAAACTAAATTAATTAAAGTAAATGCCAAATTCCGTGTTGCAGACCGTCGATTTCGCAAAGTCCTCTCATTCTGCCGATAAGCGGATAACCGACGTTATAAATATCGTTATCCAAATCGGTTAACAAGCGGATTCCATGGTCGGGACGGAAAGGCATACGAATGTCTTTTCTACCCTCGGCGATTCTGCGTTTTTGTTCGCGAAGAAGCGTTTCAACAATTTTCGGCATATCAAGCGAGCCATACAAATGACCTGACTCGTAAAAACTTCTGTCCGAAAGATGCTGAGTGTTTCTCAAATGTACAAAATGTATTGCATCAGCAAATTCTGCGGCAATAGCCGGCAAATCGTTTTCCCTTCTGCCCGAAAGCGAACCCGTACAGAATGTCAACCCGTTACGGAGAGATTTATTAGCGTTTCTGAGCCAACGAATATCATCGGCGCAACCCAAAATTCTCGGCATGCCCAAAACAGGATACGGCGGGTCGTCAGGGTGAATACAAAGGTTAACGTTATACTCCTCGCAAACGGGAACCATTTCATCAATGAAATCTTTGAGATTTTGCTGCAACTGCTCCCTGCCGATATTTTTATAAGTGGAAATGTAATCCAAAAAGACTTTTTTCGGGTCTTTGACAGTGCCGTCAATTACGCCGTTAACAAAGCCCTGCGTCAAGACGATGATAACATAAACCAAATCGTCCATTTCTTTTTGGGACATTTTTTTGTAAATTTCCTCAGCCTCTTTTACGATTTCAGCAGGGTAATCGTTAGCGGCGTTTTCGCGTTTCAATATGAAAACGTCAAATGCCACAAACGTCGGAAAATGGAAATACAAACCTTTTCCACCGCCTTTGTGCGTATAATTGAGTTCCGTGCGAGTCCAATCGAGAACCGGCATAAAATTGTAGCAAACCGTATCTACGCCACATTCACCAAGATTTTTGAGCGAAATTTTGTAGTTTTCGATGTGCTGTTTATAGTTTTTGCCTTTTGTTTTTATGTCTTCGCTGACAGGAAGGCTTTCTACGACAGACCAACGGAGACCTTTTGCTTCGATTTGATTTTTGAGTTTGTTGATTTCGTCTTTTGTCCAAACAACACCAATCGGTAAATGATGAAGAGCCGTTACAACGCCTTCAACGCCCATTTGAACAAGATAATCCAACGAAATCTTATCGTTAGGACCAAACCAACGCCAAGTTTTTTCCAACATAATTTTTATAAGATTTAAGTAAATATTTCTGAGGCAAAGTTACGATATTTTTTTCGCAAAAACAAAAGAATCACTAAAAAAGCACACCAGAGATTCAACTAACAAGTGCATTTTTATAATATTCTATAATACAGAGAGTTATAGCAATATTGGACAAATTTAAAGTCGTACTTTAAATTTGTCCAATTACATTATAAACTACTGATATTCAAATAATTAATATAGCCATTTTCTGGCAATTGACTTTCCGAGTTGCCGGTATAAATAACAGTACTGCGGGTATTTTCCTCAGGAAAAAGGGTACGGAAGTATTTGAGATTCTTGTAAAAATCCGAATTTATTGACGGCGCAATTTTAACCTCGTATGCGTGATATTCGCCGCCGACTTCCTGTACCAAATCCACTTCCTTCTGACTCTTGTCCCGAAAAAAGTAGAGATTGTTGTCAAGACCGCGGTTATATTGTTTTTTTAGAAACTCGCAAATTACAAGATTTTCAAATATACTTCCCCTAAGAGGGTGAGTTTCAACCTGATGCGCTGTGTTGATACCAAGCAAATAACATACAAGTCCAACATCATAAAAGTAAATCTTCGGCGTTTTTACAAGGCGTTTGTTGATATTTTTGTAAAACGGCTGCAACTTAAACAATATATATGACGCCTCCAAAACATTGAACCACTCTGTAACCGTCGGGACAGAAACGCCAAGTTCGTTTGAAAGGCTCGACGCATTCAACTCCGTACCGACACGGGCGGCGCACAAAACAACAAATTTACGGAACTCAGAAAGGTTTTTGATATTGATAACCTGCTGAATATCACGCTGTATGTATGTAGTATAATATTGCCGGTAAACATCCTGAGGCGGAATGTTTTTTGCCCAAACAGCCGGATAAAAACCTTTGAGCATTATCTCAAACAAACCTTGCTGACGGTCGTCTTCACTAAGTTCCGACAGCGACAACGGCAGCAGCGACAGCACCGCCGTTCTTCCGGCAAGCGACTGCGTTACTTTTTGCGACAGAAGGAAATTATTGCTGCCCGTAAGCACAAAACGGGCGTCCTCGTACTCGTCCACAACCACCTGAACCACAGAAAAAATATCCGGCATATTTTGTACCTCATCGATTATCAAACCTTTACGATTTTGCACTAAATAATCTTTGCGGTTGATTTCCAACTCAGCGACCACGGTTTCGTCCTCCAAGTTGATATATTTATACTCCGCAAAAGTTTTTTTACAAAGCGTAGTTTTACCCGACTGCCTCGGTCCTGTTACCGTCAGCACCCTAAAATACTGCGACAAGCGTACCAATTCACTTTCTAACTCTCTGTAATACATAGCATTATAACAATTTTGGACAACTTTAAAGTACTACTTTAAAGTTGTCCAAAATTACAAAATATTTTTGATAATCAAAGGGTTGGAAAGAAAAATAATTTAATAAAAAAAATGCGATTATTTTATTCCTGCCTCTTTTAACAGTTGCTTAATCCTTTTGTCTGTGATGGTTGATTGCTCCGACTTGTCGTAAATCGAGAGCAAAACAACCATGCCGGACATTGTTTCAAACAAGACATCAGTGTATGAAATGACCCTTGCTCCGCCGCTTTTACCTTGACCTTTTGAGGTGATTGCCATTCTGATTTTATGTACGCCGCCACCTAAATCAGTACCCATAAATGGATTGTCTTTCAGATTGTCAATCAAATCTGAAAGATCTTGTTTCAACGATTTGTATCGTTTTGCCAAATCTTTGGCTTCTCGTTTGAAAGATTGGGCGACTTCTACGTTTATCGTCTCCATCAATCCACCTCCCATTCTGTTAAAAAATCCTCGGCGGATTGAAACTTGATTTTGCCGTCCTTGTAATCCTTCAATTCCTTGAAAGCCTGACGAAGTCCTGCCTCAATCTCGTTATCGCTATCGTGTTGAGCATCAGCCGCCTGAGCCTTTTCCTCTCTTGATAAAAGACCCTTGATAAAATCCAAAGCCTCGCGCATAAGGCTATCGCTATCAAACAGCGGATTGATGCTCTGCAAAAATTCCGCTCGCAATTCCATTGTGCTCATAATATTCTGTTTGTTAGTCTTTTACATCAAATTCATCGTCGTCTGTCCGTCGTCATCCGCAACTTCAATGTCTTGGTCGTTGGCGGTTGCTATCGTGCAACATTTCAAGACACAAAGATACAAATTATTTGTTTTTCCAAAAAAAAATCCTCAACTTTGCGGATGCAATCAAAAACAGATTACTATGGGACAGTTTATAGATTACGGAAACTTTGATTTCCGCCGTGTCAAAAATAGCGATTTCATCGACAAGTCGGGTCTGCTGAATATTCTCAACAGGAATATGGACACCGAAAATAGTTTTATGTGTGTATCCCGTCCGAGGAGGTTTGGCAAATCGGTGGCGGCAAAGATGGCGTATGCCTATTATGACAGATCTATGGACTCATCGGCTCTGTTTGAAGGTTTGGAAATCACCAAATCACCCGATTATAAGAAACATCTCAATAAATATCCTACGCTTTACATAGATTGGAATACATTTGCCAATGTGCCTGTAAAAGACAGGCTGAAAGAGGCGCAAAAGTGGATTGTTTCTGATTTGAAGAAGGCGTTTAATGGCTATTTGGAAGAACAGGACGACCTTTTCAAAGCCCTTGCCGAAATCAACGAAAAAACCGGCGAGCGTTTTATTATGATAATTGACGAATGGGATATGCTTGTCCGAGATGTTGAACAAGATGTTCAGGACGAATATGTCAACTTCCTGCGTACAATGTTCAAGTCCAACAAAGCCAACAGGATTTTCCGTCTCGTGTATATGACGGGCATCCTGCCGATTATAAAGATAAAAACGCAATCGGCGTTGAACAATTTTGTAGAATACAGCATCATCGACCCGGGCAAAACGTCCAAATATTATGGTTTTACGGAGCAAGAGGTGGAAGTTTTGTGCAAAAATCACGATATGAATCTCGAATTAATGCGCCACGCCTACGACGGCTACATCATCGGCGACCAAAAGTCGATGTTCAATCCTTTTTCGGTGATGCAGTCGATTTTGAAAGACAATTACAATAGTTTTTGGTCAAAGACGGCATCCTATATGGCAATAGAATCGTATCTAAACATCGATGCCGACCAAGTACGCACAAAAATCATCAGTATGATGAATGGTGAGGAAGAGTTCGTTAGGGTATCGAGTTTCCGCAACGATATGAAAAACATCGAGACGAGTGACGATGTTCTTACATTGTTGGCGCATCTTGGATATTTGTCATACAATCCTGAAAATCAGGCTGTAAGTATCCCAAATACGGAAGTTGCAGATGAGTTTGAAAATGCAGTCCGTTTTGCGGGTTGGAACGAATTGTCTAAGGCGGTTGGGCAGTCTCGGCAACTTTTGGAGGACACCATCAACCTCAAAAAAGACAAAGTGGCGCGTGCCTTCGACGACTATCATTTTGAAGCGTCGTCCATTTTGGAGTTCAACGATGAAAACTCTATGCGGTGCGCCATAACGTTGGCATATTATGCTGCAAGGCCGTTTTACAGGATTTTCCACGAATTGCCTACGGGCAAAGGTTTTGCAGATAT
>JAEEXW010000158.1 GCA_016287995.1 Bacteroidales bacterium | reverse complement strand
AAGAGGTTGAAGGACAATATCTACCGCAGTTTAGCAAGATACTTGGAAATCAGTTTGTGTATTCTGGAATAGTTAGTGGAGAGAGCAAGAACGCATTCCTGCGAAGCCTTGATGTACTTGCTATGCCCACCTTCTTTGAGGGACTACCAATGTCTCTACTCGAATGTATGAGCTATGGAGTGGTTCCTGTCATTACGCCTGTTGGCAGTATTCCAGCTGTTGTAACAGAAGGGCAGAATGGATTATTCATCAAAGTGAAAGATACACAATCCATCGTGGATGCGATTACTTACCTGCATACTCACAAAGACAAATTAGAGCAGATGAGTAAATCGTCTCGTCACTTCATATACGAACACTTTGACGCTGATTATTATATAGATAAACTCAATAATATCTATAATGTCATTTCGACTCAAAACGCAAAATATAGTCTGCTCACAAACCGAATTGAGCAAGATTCCAGAAGGCAAGGTGCTCATCAATACTATCAACGCACACTCCTTTAATGTAGCACAGAAGGATGAGGTGTTTGCCGAGGCGCTCTCTACAATGGAGAATAGAAAATGGAGAGTTGAAAATGAGGAGGGATGTGTGAAGTATCTTATTCCTGACGGATCGAGTATTGTCAAAGCTTGCCGTTGGCTGAAAGCGAAGTCGCAGCCTAAGGAGCGTATCGCAGGATGGGATCTGTTTGCTTTTGAAATGCAAAGACTTGATGTAAGATGTAAGAAGGATGAAGTAAGATGTAAGGTGATGTTCCTGGGGTCGAGCAATAAGGTGTTGTCATTGATTCGCGAACGGGCAGCAGTGGACTATCCTAATCTGAAAGTAGTGACCTATTCTCCTCCATACAAACCAGAGTTCTCGGACGAAGACAATAAGGCTATGATACAGGCTATCAACAAGGCCAATCCAGACCTGCTATGGATAGGCATGACGGCACCTAAACAGGAGAAATGGACGTACCAGCACTGGAAGGAATTGAATATTCATTGTCATGTGAGTACCATCGGTGCGGTGTTCGACTTCTATGCTGGAACGGTGAAAAGGGCTCCTTTGTGGTGGCAGAAACACTCGATGGAATGGCTATACAGGTTGTTGTTTGAACCTAAGCGGATGTGGAGGAGGTATGTGATTGGGAATCCGTTGTTCTTGTGGAACATTCTGAAAGAGAAACTACAAGCGTGACTTCTGATATAAGAAACTTCCTAAACAACAATAATATTTGCAGACTTTTTCGGCATATTTTTTGCAGCATTTTTGCCATACATTTTTTTTAACCCTAAAAGTTTAAATTATTATGAAGATTAGAAATTTTGTTAAAATTGCCGCATTAACCTTGGCGGCAGCGGTTGCAATACCGCAGGTATCTTCGGCTCAACTCGGCAAAAACCTGCTAAACAAAGCAAAGGAAGCCGCTAACAACGCCGTAAACGGTTCAAACAATTCAAGCAGCAGTGCAAACAACAGCAGCAGTTCAAACTCCAACAGTTCAAGTTCCTCAAACAATTCTTCGTCATCGCTCGGCAAAACCACTTCAAACAGCAGCAGTACGACGGGAAAAACCTACTACGTGTCGGCATCGGGCAGTGCGCGTGCTGACGGTTTGAGCGCGTCAACTCCCAAAAAAGACATTCAAGCGGTCTTGAACCTCATCAAAGACAACAAAGAAAACGGTGCGACAATAAAAGTCGCAGAAGGCAACTATCTCGGCTATATGAACGCGGGATACATCGAAATTTCAAACTGGGTAACCCTTGAAGGCGGTTACAACAGCGATTTTTCACAAAGAGACCCGTTCAAATACATCACGAGAATAGAGCCGACGCAAGAGCAGTCAGGCACCAACGGCAACAAAGCCCTCATCACCCTCAGCAAACTCGATGACGGCATGGGCAACGGCTTCGGAACGCTCACCATCGACGGCATAATGCTGAACTACGGTTTGGAAAACTACTATCTTCCCAACGACCCGTCAGACCCGAAAAACGGCTGTCCGTCCGACAAGTTTGAAACCGGACGCATGGTTGACGACGGCGCAAAACAGTTGAGCCATCAGGCAATACACTCTGACGCTGCTATCTGCGGCAACCTGATTATCAGAAACTGCCTTATCGCAAACAGCCCTTATTTCGGCATTCAGATTAACGCCCGCAAAGGTGAAATCCAAATCTATAACAACGTGATTATCAGCAACCGTTTTTCAGGCGTAAGAATTGACGGCTGGAACAAAAACGGCACGGATTCGCACGTAGATTTTCACCACAACACCGTTGCTTTTTCATGGTGCAGAGACAAAGTGATGGAAGACATGGGTTACGGTTACGAGTTTATGTGCAAGGTCAACAGCGACGTTCACCACAACATTTTCCTTTGCAACAACTACTCGGCAGTAGCGCGTACACACGCTTTGAGCGGTCCTGACAGAGTGATTGAGGAAAAACGCGTTACCAACCTTTACGACAACATTTTCTTCATGAATGCGGCTGACCTTCAACTTCCCTCTGCCGGCGGCGGAAAATGGACAAACGTAAAATGCGCAAATTTTGAAGACATTGACGAAAAAACACTTCCGAAAGCCGAAGGCAACAAAGAACTTTCAAGCAGCGACGCTTTTGTCAATGTTATCGACCCCGATTATTTGAAAGGTTTTGCCTCGTTGAAAGTAGTCCGCAGCAGCAGTTTTGACGCTAATTCAGCAGCAAACCAATACCGTCAGGCCAACGGTTTGAACATGCAGGGCACCGAAACAATCCGCGTATCAATGTACGGCAACCGTTACAACTTTGACAAAGCAATGAAATTTTTCGGAGCAAAAAGCGGTTACGGCGCACAGAAGAAATAATTAAACACCATAAAAATTATACAATAAACCCCGTACACGTATTTTCATGTACGGGGTTTATTATATCTAAAACCTCACTCCCATCACCAAAACGTCGTCCAATTGTTTTAAATTTCCACGCCATTGTTCGAGGTTTTCTTCAAGTTTTTGTTTCTGAACCGGCAAATCAAGAGTGTGAATCTGCATTAAAAAATCTCTGAAATTCTTAATCATATATTTGCGACGTTTACCGCCCGAAATTCCGAACTGATCAGCATAACCGTCAGAAAACAAATACAGCATATCGCCTTTTTTAACGTCAAGTTCGTGATTTGTAAACCTATCGGTCTGATTTTCATAATATCCAATCGGCATTTCGTCGGCATCTGTCTGAGAAAGTTTACCGTCCCGAATAATAATCAACGGATTGTGCGCACCAGCATACTGAATTTTCCCGTTCTTTTTGTCATAAACGCAAACAGCCATATCCATACCGTCTTTCTGCTCGTCTTCCTTACCCGACTGACGAAGATAAGTAATTATGTCAGAGCGCAAAAGCGTTAGAATCTCGCCCGCTGAAATATTTTCTTCGGTCATTCTCGCGGTAATATCGTTAAGAAATGCTATTCCGAGAAGACTCATAAACGCACCCGGAACACCGTGTCCCGTGCAGTCGGCAGCCGTAAAAACAAACTTATCGCCAATGTCGTTGCCCCAGTAAAAATCGCCGCTGACAATATCCTTAGGCTTCAACATAATAAAATGGTCGGGCAAGTATTTTGAAAAATACTCTTGCGGCGGCATTACAGCCTGTTGAATTTTCTGCGCATAACGGATACTTTCCACGATTTTGTCTTTTTGAGCGGTGATTTCGTCCATCTGCGCCGTTATCTCAACATTTTGCTCCTCTATCCGCTGATTTTGATTTGCAAGTTTCTGATTATCACGGCGTTTACCGATATAAAGTTTTGCAATAAAAAACAACATTATAAGGAAAACTGCCAAAACCACCATCGAAACCAAAAGAATATTGTTCAAAAGTTGATTTTTGAGATTCAACTGTGTAAGTTCGCTTTCTTTTTCACGGATTTCCTCATTGATTCGATTAATACGGTCAAGTTGCCTTTTTGCGACTTCGTGCTGAGCCTCAACCTCGCTTTTTTGCTGTTCGAGTTCTTGTGCAACCGAAACGGCTTCTGCGTTTTTGCGCTTCAAATTTGCCTCAGTTTCTTCTAATTCTTTGGTAATTCTATCCTGCTGACGTTTCAGATGTTGCATTTCTTCTTGCTGACGTTCGAGTTTTTCAACCTGATTTTGAATGCCACGACTCTGAATTGCCATGTTTCGGTTCTGAATTTCAATCTGTTGCTGTTTTTGAAAAATCTCTTTTTCTTTTTCTTCAAGAAGTTTTAGTTTTTGATTCAACTCCTCTTCCTTTTCCGTAAGTTTTTCTGACTGCTCTTTTATAATAGCATCCTTAGAAATGTCCTCCCCGTGAAGTACCCTTGTCATATCAGGCATTACATTTATGCCTTCTTTTCTAAGATTTGAGGTGTTAAAACCGAAAGTTACAAACCCGGATTTACCGTCCGAAAAGTCAATCATCACTTCCGTTCTGTCGGCATAATTGTCTGAAATTACAACAACGGGAGTATATTTCAAGAGCGACATCGCCGAAACAAAGTCCCCCGTATACGGCACAAAAAGCACACTGAGGCTCTTATCGGAAACGGCACTCTCAACCGACAAAAAATCCCTTACAACAACCTTTATTCCGTTTTGATATGGCTTTTTTGCATATTTTCTTAGGCTCTTTGACAGTTCCTCGTCGGCGTTAACAAGTCCGATTGTAATCACATGAGCCTGAGCCTGACTACCGTTTTCCCAAAGAAGATACCTCGGTATATGATACAATAATTTTGCCTTTTGTTCATAGACCGGCTCTCTGTATTGCGCAGTTGCAACGCCGCTAAAAACAAAAAGTAAAATACTGATTATTAAATATATCCTAATGATTTTCAATGGTTTGCAAGTATAAATTCTTCCAAAATTTTCGCATGGTCAAAAGCCAATGCGGGCAGACTGTTAAAATCAAACCAGTCTACATCGGCAGCATCATCATCGGCAACCGCTTCGGTATCCTCGTCGACGTAAGCGTAAAAAACGATTGTTATCGTCCTGCCCCTCGGATCTCTACCCGGGTCGCCGAAAGCCTTAAACTGTGAAAGAAACTGACAGTCTATACCTGTTTCTTCTTTCAATTCTCGTGCCGCACTTTGCTCCAAAGTCTCGCCTTCTTCCGTAAAACCGCCCGGAAACGCCCAACAATCTTTGAATGGGTCTCTTTTACGTTTGATTAACAATACCTGTCTTGTAATGCCTTCCCCTCTTATTACGATAGTGTCTGTTGTAACCGAAGGCATAGGATATTTGTATGTGTAAGCCATCTTAAATTTTCTGTTATAATACGAAAGACAAATATAAATCTTTTTTTCTTTTAATGCAATTTTTTTTCAAAAAAAACTTTTTTTTGTTATTTTTACCAAAATTTTTGTTTGAAACATTATGCTGAAAAATACTTTACAAGGGAAATTTCTGCCTGTATCAGAAGAATTTTATTCCGTTCAGGGAGAGGGAGTTAACGCAGGAACGGCTGCATATTTTGTCCGTCTTGCGGGCTGCGATGTCCACTGTCCGTGGTGCGACAGCAAAGAGACATGGAACGTAAACGATGCAAAAAATACCGACGTAGAAGAGATTGCCTTACGCGCCTCTCAAACGCCGTGCTGCAACGTTGTAATTACCGGTGGCGAACCGCTTTTGCACAATCTTGATTTGTTATGCGAAAGTCTTGAAAAACAGTGTCTTTCGATTTGGCTTGAAACCTCAGGCAGTAGTCCGCTAACAGGAAATTTTGACTGGATAGCGGTTTCTCCGAAAAAAAACAAGCCTCCTTTGGACGAAGTTTTGGAAGTTGCCAACGAGTTGAAAATGGTGGTCTCCAACGAAAATGACCTCATCGAAGCGGAAAAATACGCGAAAAAAGTTCCTGCCGAATGTGCACTTTTGTTGCAGGCTGAATGGGGAAATTTTGAAACCGCCAACGCTCTAATTTTTGATTTTGTTAAAAAGCACCCCGTTTGGAAAATTTCCATACAAACGCACAAAATACTGAAAATCAGATGATTGAATTAACCGTACTCGCATTATTGCCGGTTTTTGTGATATTGTTGTTCGTGTATTTAAGAGACCCGGACAAAGAACCGCTGCAAACCCTATTCACCGCATTTTTTTTCGGTGCGCTTACCATTATTCCTGCGGCGTTATGGGAAAATGTGTTGTTTGAATTTTTTCCGGCGGAAGAATACCCGTTTATCAACAATTTCTTTTGTGTCGCACTGACGGAAGAAGTGGTAAAACTCTCAGTTATAATGCTTTACATCTTCCGGCACAAAGATTTTGACGATACTTTTGACGGAATCGTTTACGCGGTTGCCGTCTCGCTCGGCTTTGCGGCGTCTGAAAACGTAATTTACACGTTAGAGAGCGGTCTCTCGACGGGTGTATTGCGTGCTTTTACTTCCGTTCCGGGACATGCGGCGTTTGCGGTTTTTATGGGCTATTTTATTCCGAGGGCAAAAACCAATCACTTTTATATGCGGAAAACCAAGCGCAACAAATATATACTTTTGTCCCTTGTTTTGCCGGTGATAGTTCACGGTTTGTATGATTATTTGCTGACGGTAAAAGAGACGGGATTATTTTTCGCGCTTATAGCCGCTATCGACATCACTGCAATAATCATCATCAACAAGGCAAGCAAAAACGACCGCTCCGTTATGATAGATACGGAAGATATACAGAAATTAGAAGAATAAAAAAAGACCGCCTGAAATTTCACAATTTCAAGCGGTCCAAAAACAAAAAATAAATACTATGACAAAATCTTTAATCCACTAATTTTAGAATTCCACTTTGCCGGATTTCAGCATTGTC
>JAEEXW010000157.1 GCA_016287995.1 Bacteroidales bacterium | reverse complement strand
CTCACCGTCCAATTCAAAAGATACTGAATAGTTGTGTCCTTTGTATGCTTTGATTTCAAAATTACCATAATTATTAGGAGTAATTTGAGTTTCTTCTGCCGTTGAATTGTCGTGAACCCTTACAATACTCTTTGTCAATACAGATTTGTCACAATGAGTTACTGCACCTTGATAAATAGTTTGTGAGGTTTCCATCAATTTAGAAGGACCTGATACATACAAATCCGAAGCACCAGAACCGTTAGGTCTGTCAGAGGTGAAATATGCTTTGCCGTCTTTGGCAATAAAATAAAATATCTCGTCTGCCGATGTATTAATAGGCGAACCTAAGTTTTCGGGTGTACTCCATTTAACACCTGTCAAATTAGATTTGAAAATATCATAACCGCCTAAGCCGTTGTGTCCCTTAGAACTAAAATACAACGTACCGTCATCAGACATAAACGGACCATCTTCGTCCATAGGCGTGTTAACAGTAGGACCAAGATTAACGGCAGGACCCCACTCGCCATTAACACGGTCTGATACATAAAGGTCAAGACCTCCTTGTGCATTTGCGGCATCACGGTTACTTGCAAAATACAATTTGTTACCGTCCTTAGAAATTGATACGCCCGTTTCTCTATAATCAGTATTAATAAAAGCGTTCAATGCTGTGGGTTCTCCCCAACGGTTGCCAAGTTTCTTAGAAACCAAAATCGTTCCGTTTTTGTCATCATTGTAAAGGTAAAGTTCTTTACCATCGCTTGACATACATGCTACGGCCACATTATATTCGCTATTAATACCCTCCACCAACTGAGGCTCAGCCCATGTCTGTGTATTAGGATTCTTTGTACAAACATAAACATTCTCGTCATATCCGCCATCGTCCATAGTCTGATGTCCCTCAACTTTTTTCCTTGAAGTAAGGAAAAGAACACTATTGTCAGCAGATACAATCGATGTATGTTCCTGAGCAGCAGAGTTAACAAATCTACCCAAATTCAACACTTTAATATCTTTCGGGTGGCTTTTCAACTCATTAGCAAAAGCACAAGCCTTAATTTCATTGTCAATTTTTCCCAACAATTCTTTATCGGAAACTTGCGGTTTAACAGCGTTAAGCACTGAAAGCGCTTCTGTAATTTTGTCCGACTGTCTCAACGTAGTACCGATATAATACTCGTTTAAGTAAGCAGCGGTTTTGTTTTTAGAATTAGAAGAAGCATATAAACTCTGTGCCTTTTTAAGTTCTGTAAGAGCCATATCCTTTTTACCGCATTGCAAATAGCAATAACCGAGATTAGAATGATAAAACGCATTGTCAGGATTGTTTGACACCAATTGTTTGTAGTTTTTAGCGGCAATAATCCACTCACTGGCAGCAAAAGCATCTTCAGCTTCCATAACTACGTCTTTCTCTTTTTCTTGAGCGGAAGCGTTTTCTACCGAACATACGCCCGCAACTGTAAACAAGACAAAAGATAATGATAAAAGTCTGTTTTTCATATTTTTTATTTATAAGTTAGGACTTTATTTTAATTAACTCCATTTTATAATATTTATATCGCAAAAATAAAAACTTTTTTTTTAAAATTCAAACTTTTTTTAGTTTTTTTTAATAAAAAAGTTTTTACTCAGAAAAATACACATGCGGCAAATCTCTCAGATTATATTGCGAGGCCATAATTTCGCCGTAAGCCCCCGCCGAATAAAACGCCAAAAGATCACCTCTTGAAGTTTTTTTCAGACTGCGCGACTTTGCAAAAACGTCAGTAGACTCACAAATTGGCCCTACAACATCATAAACACCGTTTTCATCAGCCGTAGAGGTAAGATTTTCGATTTTATGGTAAGCGCCGTACAAAGCCGGACGAATTAAATCCGTAAATCCCGCATCCAAAATCGCGAAATCAGACGTATCGCCCTGTTTTACGTACAAAACTTTTGAAACCAAAACTCCACATTGCGCTACAACAGAACGTCCGAACTCAAAATGAACCTCCTGTCCTTCTTTTACTTTCAAATCTTTATGAATCAAATCCAAAAGTTTTTCAAATTCGGGAACGGAATTTTTTTCGGGCTTATTGTAATCTATACCAAGACCACCGCCAAGATTGATTACAGGAAGTTGCAAGCCGAGTTTTTCAAGTTCTGCCTGAATTTCGTTGCTGCGTTCACACAACAATTTATAAGGCTCAAAATCAAGTATTTGAGAGCCGATATGATAATGTATGCCAATGAGTTTTATATTTGAGAGACCTTTTACAAATTCTACTGTCTCCTTTAATTTTGTAAAAGGAATACCGAATTTGCTGTCCGCAAGACCTGTATTAATTTTTTGATTGGTATGTGCGTCAATTCCCGGATTAAGCCTCAAAGCCACAGAAGCGGTTTTGTTTTCAGCCTTCGCCAAAGAATTTATAACCTCCACTTCCTGCACCGACTCGCTGTTGAAACAGAAAATACCGAGCCTCAAAGCCGTTAAAATCTCCTTGTCTGACTTGCCGACTCCCGCAAAAACCACTTTCGAGGCATCAAAACCACATTCTACCGCTTTTGAAACTTCGTTTCCGCTGACACAATCAGCACCAAAACCGTAAGAACTTATAAGGCGCAAAATCCTTTCGTTAGCATTAGCCTTAACAGCATAATGGATTTTGTAACCATACTTCAAAGAAGCCGCTTTCAAAACTTCAAGAGTTTTTTTCAGCAAATCAAGATTGTAATAATAAAAAGGTGTGGAAAAACTTCCAAACTTTTCAATTTCTTTACCTGTAAAATTCATTTTTTATTTATTGCTTTTTGGTTTAACGGTGCAAATTTATTCCATTTTTTTTTAAAATACGTGTTTTATGTAAAATTTTACGCAAAAATATTTTAAGTATTAACTTATTAATAATTAGAGATTTGAAAAAAAATATTAAAAAAAAATACAATTTTGTTTTTTCAGGTGGTAAAAAAAAATTATATTTGAGAATTTCTAAGGCGTAAAAAAGAGGTTCGCCAATAGAAAAAACGGCAACAAATTTGATGTATTTTTTAACGTCAGATAACTATAAAAAAAATGAAAACACCGGAAAAAATATCCGTCAAATTAAAATTCAGAATTATGATGATCTGTTTTGCCGCATACGCGGGCTTTACAGGTCTGACGTTTTTTTATCTGATAAAAAGTTATGACAAGATACAAACCGATTACAGCAAAGAAATAAACCTCAAAAACAATATTACCGAATTGCGCAATACGCAGTACGGCTTGTTTAATTTGTATTCCGGCAAAAAAGACAAGGAAAAAGAGGACACCCTGCTCGGAAACATACGTTCGATATGCAAAAATATTGACGAAGGTATAACTGCGCTCCAACAGACAGGAACGCAAACCCGCAAGATTATTCAGTCCGTCAACATTTTAAAAGAGGAGTTTGAAACTTACAAAACCAAACTTGACGAAATCAGCAAAATAGAAAACGAAATCAACGAACTCACTCAGGACGGCGGCAGACTATCCTCTGACAGAAATACCGTAAAAAATACGATATTTCAGTTTACGCTTGCCGGTATCAACAAAATGTTTGAAGAGGCGGTAAAATACGAAAACGAGTTTGTAAAAAACAGCAGTGTGGAGACTTACAAAAAATTCAACAAACAAATCGAAAACATAATCACTACCTTAAAGACAGTTAACACAACCAATATATTAATAAGGTATCAGATTTCAAAACTCACTGACCGCCTGACGGAATACAGAATGACATTTAACCTTTTGTTTTCCAAACAGTTGTTAATCGGTTTGGACACATACGAAGGCTACAAGGGAATTGCTAACGCTCAGGTTTCTACAATGCTTACCGATTTGGAAGAATATATGATGGAGTCTGACATAATAAGAGAAAACAAAAAGCGCAACATCGTTTTGCAGACAGCCATTATGCACTCTATAATAGCAGTAATAGGCATCACGTTTTTCCTCATTATGTTTTGGTCGGTCAACAAGCCTATCAACAATATGGCCAACTATTTGAAAAGGTTGCTCAAAGGCGAACTCGTAAAACCCGAAGTAAGCCCTTCAAGCACCAACGAGATGGACTTGATGAGCATGCAGTTGTCGGATTTTGTGGAAAACTTAAAAGAAAAACAGATTTTTACGGACGACCTCGGAAGCGGCAAACCCGACAAGGGATTCAAACTTCTGAGCGAAGGCGACGAACTCGGACTCTCGCTCATCAACATGAAAAAGAACATCGAGCATGAAAAAGAACTTCAAGAAAAACGCCGCAAGGAAGACGAAATTCAGGACAAAATCAACATCGGCTTGGCTGAGTTCGGAAACATTCTCAGAAAAAACAACAACGACATAGACGGTCTCTGCAACGAAACAATCAGAAACCTAATCCGTTATATGGACGCAAACTACGGCGCGATATACATTTATGTTGACGACGAGACCGAAGAGCCGTATCTTGAAATGAAAGCGACGTATGCCGCCGACAGAAAAAAATTCATTCAGAAAAAAGTCAGCCTTTACGAAGGCATGGTCGGAATATGCGCCGTGGAAAAAACAATGCAGGTAATCGACGACATACCAAAAGATTATATCAAAATCGGTTCGGGATTCGGTAACACAACTCCGAGCAACCTGATTGTAATTCCGCTCCTGCTCAACGATGAAATTTTCGGCGTGATAGAACTTTGCAGGACTGAAAAATTTGAGGATTACAGAATAAAATTTTTGGAAAGGCTTGCAGAGGACATCGCAAGCACGATTTCGTATGTAAAAATCAACACAAGAAACCTTTTCAAACTCAAAGAAAAAGGCAAACGTCTCGACGATTACACAAAACGTCTTCACAAAACCAAAAATGAACTCGCACAAAAGAGCGAAATGGTAAAAGTTTTGCAGGGTGATGTTGAGAAGTTGAAGAAAGAAAACGCAAGGCTCTTAGAAGAAAAAGCCGCTGCGGAAAAAAAATTTAGCAACAGAAGGTAAATATGGACTTTAACAAAATAAGCATATTAAACACTATACGCTGGAAAGCGGTTTTATCAGCCGTCATAGGGGCGGTTGTGCTTTCTATTGCCATAATGGTGATTCAGGACAGGACGCTTTTGGACAGAATCACCGATTACAGCAAACTAAGTTCCAACATCAAAACCGACAACTACGCCGGCTTTTTTGAAACCAGCCTCAACAAGACGCTTATAAAACTTCAAACCGGCGCGGAAACCGTATCCGAGCAGACAACGCAGTTCGGTTTCAACGCAAAAGGCATCACGGACAAAATGCTCCAAAAGTTTATGGAAAACGACAAAACCCTGAAATCAATTTTCATAATCTCAGAGCCGTATATTTTTGACAATTCAGACAGCCTTTTGGTAAACACGAATCCGGGCTTTCCTATCGGCTGGTATGCCAAATACATTCAGCATGAAAACACCGGCACGCCCGAACTTTCAAACGACATTCAAAGCACCTCGGGCGAAATTTACGACCTTTACAGGCAGATAAAGCACGATTTGCAGCCCAAGGTCATCACCCTGAAAAACGATGCCGACATTACCGACGTAATTGTCTGCATGATACCGTTTTTTACCAACGGCAAGTTCAGCGGAAGCCTCGGAATAGACATCGACCAAAAATATTACAGGAACATTCTTGACTCGCAGATTCCCTCCGACCACACCTTATATATAGCGGACAGCACGGGAAATATTTTTTACAGCCGCAACAAGGATTTCCAGCACAGAAACATTCATGAAATTCTAAGGTTCACCGAAGAAAAACTCAACATCATGTCGAAAACTTCGGCAAACTTGCCCGTAGACACGGAATACGAACTCGTGGAAAACAACAACGAAAAAGTATATCTCCACACCAAACGCATTTCGCTCGCTTGCAACAACGGTAATTTTACACTGATTTCCGTTACGCCGTTAAACCAAATAAAAATGGCGCAATACAAGGCTCTCAGCAAATCAATATTTATCATACTGGCGGTTTTATTGGTTTTTATACTCTTTATCGTGGCAGTCTCAAAAAAACTATCCGCTCCGATTACATACGTCAAAAACATGATTACAAAACTTTCGGACGGCAATTTTGACACTCCTGACGATATTACTTATTCGGAAAAAATACCGAAAGAATATCAGATTTTGATTTCTCAGATTCAAAACCTCGCCTCCTCGCTCAAAGACACGGCTGAATTTGCGTGCGCTGTCCGCGACGGGAACCTTGATACAACATACAACGAGACTATCAAAAAGAATTCAATCGGTTCTGCTCTTATCGGCATGAGGGACAACCTTGTCAGCAACAAGGAAAAAGAACTTGAACGCACCTCAATTGAAAAACAAAACCAATGGGCAACGGAAGGACACTCAATTTTCAGTGATATTCTCCGTAACAACATCTCTGACATCCGTCAACTCTGCAACGCCGTGATTGACAAACTCGTACCTTATATCAACGTCATTCAAGGCGGTATGTTTATCAGAACCACAATGCCAGAAGACAACAACACGGAATGTTTTGAACTTTACGCCGTTTTTGCTTACGGACACCAGAGGTTTCATAAAAGGATTCTCCGTCTTGACGAAGGAATGATTGGTGCGTGCGCTATGGAAAAACAGACCATCATTTTGAACGATGTTCCGGAGAATTATTCCGACATTGCCTCAGGTCTCGGACAAGCAAAACCAAAGTCGATAATTTTCGTGCCATTAGTTTATAACGATTATTTGTACGGCGTTATGGAATTGGCCTCTTTCAAAAACTACGAAGAATACCAAATCCAGTTTGTAGAAAGAATTTCGGAAAACATTGCCTCCACAATCGCTAATGC
>JAEEXW010000156.1 GCA_016287995.1 Bacteroidales bacterium | reverse complement strand
TGTTAATGATTGCCTTTGCAATGTTTATGACGGTTTTCTGTATAATTAATCCGATGTTGAAACTCTTCAACCTTATGTCGTCAACAACCGCGCTTGACACAGTTTTTATAATTTTGGCGTGCGTACTGATTGCGGCGGGCGGTTATGTTATCAAAGAATATTTCGACACCAAAATAGAACGTATCAACCGTCCTGAAACACTGATTGTTACAAAATCTGTCGGCTATTCCACAGCAACAAAATGGCATATTGTTTTGTCGGTAACGGGGTGTTTGTTCGGCTTTTTGGTGTCGGCGCGGCTCGGAATTTGGAAAGTCGGTTTTATGTATCCGATAATTGTCGGGCTGTTGTGGTTTTATTCGTCGGCATACAAAAAAATGTTTCTTGTCGGAAATATTGTAGTGGCGGTTTTGTCAGGACTTGTTATGGTGATTCCCGCGCTTTACGAAATGCCGGGACTTATGAACAATCCCGACCCGATAATTCAATACGGCGCGTTAGACCCGTTTCTGATTGTCTACCAGACACTCGGAGTCGGAATTTTTGCATTTTTGACAAGTCTTACACGCGAAATCATAAAAGACATGGAAGACGAGGAAGGCGACAAGGAACACGGCGCAAGAACACTTGCTGTGGTTTTCGGAAAACGCAACACCAAAATCGTTGTAACGATACTCAATCTTGCAACCGTCGCAATACTCGAATACGTGCTAATGACTTACTTAAACGAAACAATATCAATTATTTACATAAATGCAGCAGTAGTTTTGCCGCTGATGTTTCTCTCGTACAAAGTCCTTAGGATAAAAGATAAAAAAGACTGCCATTTTTGCAGTATCTTTATGAAAATAACAATGCTTTTAGGAATTTTGTATCTGTTTGTGATGAGATACAATTTCTTGAATTTTAAAGACGAGTTTTAAAGAAAATGGCTTACAAAAGAATTTTGACGGTTCAGGACGTTTCGTGTGTCGGACAATGCTCTCTGACGGTTGCCCTGCCGGTGCTTTCGGCTTCGGGAAACGAAACCTGTATTCTCCCGTCGGCGGTTTTAAGTACGCACACAGGCGGTTTCAAAGGCTGGACGTTCAGAGACCTGACAGATGATTTTTTGAAAATAAAAGAACACTGGATAAAAGAAAAAATCGATTTTGACGCATTTTACACGGGCTATTTGGGCAGCGTTCATCAAATAGACCTCGTATCTTCGATTATTAACAGTCCGCTCAAAAAGCCTGATTCTTTGATAGTTGTAGACCCGGCGATGGGCGACTACGGAAAACTTTACGCTGGTTTTGACGCTGAATATGTCGAAAGAATGAAAAAACTTGTGTTTTCGGCAGACATTATCATCCCGAATTTTACGGAGGCGTGTATGCTGACCGGCAACGAGTACAAAGAATCACACAACAAAAATTATGTATCGGAGATTTCGGCGCAACTTGTTGAAAACGGCGCGAAAACGGTTGTCATCACGGGCGTAAGTTACGAAAAAGGCACGCTGGGAGTCTTTGTCAGCGACGGCAAAAAAGAGTTTTACTATCCTCACGAAGAACTCTCGCGCAAATGTTCCGGTACGGGCGATATTTTTGCCTCGGCGTTTGTAGGGGCGGTTTTAAGGGGAAAAGACATTTTCAAAGCCGCCGTCATTGCGGAAGATTTCACATTCAAAGCCATAAAAACCACCACAGAAAATCCCGCACACTGGTACGGCGTAAAATTTGAGACCGTCTTGGGAGATTATATCAAGGCGTTGGAAGAATAAGGATAGAAAATTAGGCGGTTATCAACTTAGGTTACCGTGGGTTTACACCCACGGCTATTATATGTCACCCCTTCGGGGTTTGGCTTGAAGCAGACTATATGAAACTGAGTCCTGAAAGGACGAAACATAATAGACGTGGGTGTAAACCCACGGTACAATACAAATAAAAAACCGCCGTCTGAAAAAAAAACTCAAACGGCGGTTACTCTTAAAAATATAACTATCTGATGAACAAAAGTTCCCTGTATTTGGGCAGCGGCCACATTTCGTCGTCGATCAGAAGTTCGAGTTTGTCGGCATGGTAACGGATTGTGTCGAAGAACGGCAAAACAGTGTCGTGATAAGCGATTGCTTTGTCTTTTTCGCTTTCAATCTTATTAGCAACTTTGCGTGCGTTAACCATATCCTCAACCGAATTGTTCAAGACTGCAATGTGTTCAGAAATCTGCTCTATTGATTGTAATGTTTTTTCGCTGAGTTTCAAGGCTTTTTCTTTGCCAAAAACAGTTTCCATCTTTGTAACGCTATCAAGCAAAAGACCCTGATATTTGGTTGCAACGGGAATTACCGAACTGATAATCATATCGCCCAAAACGCGCGCTTCAATCTGGATTTTCTTGGTGTAAGTATCCCATTTAACCTCGTTTCTTGCGTGAAGTTCTTTTTCCGTGAAAACGCCTGTCTTTGTGAAAAGTTCAACTGACTCTTTTGTCGTGTAAGCGTCGTAAATCTTCGGAACGGAGGTTTCGCAGTCCAAACCGCGTTTTGCAGCCTCTGCTTTCCATTCGTCAGAATAGCCGTTGCCGTCAAAACGGATTGGTTTAGAAAGTTTTATGTATTCTTTGATAACCTCGAAAATTGCTTTTTCCTTGCTCTGACCTGCGGCGATTTTTTCGTCAACTTTTGCCTTGAATTCTTTCAGCTGAGCGGCAACCGCCGTGTTGAGGGCAATCATTGCCGAAGCGCAGTTCGCAGACGAACCTACGGCACGGAACTCAAACCTGTTGCCGGTGAATGCAAACGGCGAAGTACGGTTTCTGTCGGTGTTGTCAATGAAAACTTCCGGAATACTGCCGATACCGAGTTGCATTTTTTTCTTGGCGTCGAGAGCGATACCGTCTTCAAATTCAGCGTTTTCGATTTTGTCCAAAAGTTGCGACAACTGAGTTCCCAAGAATGCGGAGATGATTGCCGGAGGTGCTTCGTTTGCGCCCAAACGGTGAGCGTTTTGAGCCGTCATCACAGAAGCCTTCAAAAGTGCATTGTTTTTGTAAACGGCTGTCAAAATGTTAACCATAAAGGTTACGAATTGCAAATTTTCCTGAGGTGTTTTGCCCGGAGTAAGAAGGCCTACGCCGGTGTCAGTTCCGAGCGACCAGTTGTTGTGTTTACCCGAACCGTTGATGCCTGCAAACGGTTTTTCATGTAAAAGAACCCTGAAACCGTGCTTTCTTGCAATACGTTTCATAATTGACATAATCAAAAGGTTCTGGTCGTTAGCGAGATTGGTTTCACCAAAAATCGGGGCTAATTCAAACTGGTTCGGTGCAACCTCGTTGTGGCGGGTTTTGCAAGGAATACCGTATTTATACGCTTCAAACTCAACTTCTTTCATATAAGCCTGAACACGTTCGGGAATTGCGCCAAAATAGTGGTCTTCCAACTGCTGGTTTTTAGCGGATTCGTGTCCGAGCAAACTTCTTCCTGTCAAAAGCAAATCGGGACGTGCTGCATACAAACCTTCGTCAACAAGAAAATATTCCTGTTCCCAACCAAGATAAGAATATACTTTCTTAACGTTTTCGTCAAAATATTTGCAAACCTCTACTGCGGCTTTGTCAACAGCGTCAAGAGCCTTCAACAAAGGTGCTTTATAATCAAGACTTTCGCCGGTGTAAGAGATGAAAATCGTCGGAATACAGAGCGTGTCGTCAACGATAAAAGCCGGAGAGGAAGGATCCCAAGCCGAATATCCACGCGCTTCAAAAGTGTTTCTAAGACCACCGCTCGGAAAACTTGAAGCGTCAGGCTCCTGCTGTGCGAGGAGTTTGCCTGAAAACTCTTCGATAACGCCTTCGCCCGGTGCGCCGGCATATTCGATAAACGAGTCATGTTTTTCTGCCGTGCCTTCGGTAAGCGGCTGAAACCAGTGCGTATAATGCGTTGCGCCGAGTTCCATTGCCCATTGTTTCATGCCGGCAGCCACCTGGTCTGCAATGCTGCGGTCAAGGGGTTTGCCGCTTTTTGTGATTTCGTTAATCTTCTTAACGGTGTCTTTCGACAAATATTGAGACATCTGCTCTTTGCCGAAAGTATACTTTCCGAAATACGACGAAGTTGCCTCTTCCGGAGTTTCAACATAGCGTGCTTCTTTTTTGAAAGCCTCGCCGACTACTTGAAATCTTAATCCGCTCATAACAATTTTTAAATTTTATGGTTTATTTTTTACGTTGCAAAGTAACATAAAATAAGCCGTTTTTGCAATAAAGAAAAAACGTAAACAGCAAAAAAATATCTACGTTGTTTGCGTAAAAAGGTCTAAGAAAAAAACGTATGAAAAAGGTCAACTTTTTATGTAAACCTCTATCAGAGAAGCCTCTTTCTCAGGATAAAAACACAAATTCTTTATCATCGCCGGTACTAAAACAGTTTCACCTTTTGTCAGTGTAACAGAATCTTCACCTCCCTCATACTCTATACGACAACCGCCTTCGGTACACATATATATTATAAAGGAGTCAATTTCGGGGAAATCTTTTTCAACCGGCATATTAAAACGGAAAACGTTTGTGGTGAAATATTGACAATCCACTGCGTTAACAGTTTTGTTCATCAGGGGGCGGTAAGAGGTTTTGTAATTGTCGTAAAACTCGTAATCTATCGCCTCAGCCGCCTCAGCAAGATGAAGTTCACGAGGTTTGCCGTCTGCACCTTTTCTGTCATAATCGTAAATACGATAAGTTATATCAGACGACTGCTGAATTTCCGCTAACATAATACCCGCTCCGATTGCATGAACTCTACCCGCCGGAATAAAAAACACATCGTCTTTTTTCACCTTTATATAATTAAGAAGTTCCGTAAGAGAGCCTGCCGTAGTTTTAGCAAGATACTCCTCTTTGGATACTTCCCTATTAAAACCGCAGACAAGTTCAGCATCTTTTTCTGCTTCAAACACATACCACATTTCGGTTTTGCCGTAAGAGTTGTGCTTTTCGGCGGCTAAATCATCATCAGGGTGTACTTGGACAGAAAGTTTGTCATTAGCGTCAATGAATTTTATAAGCAGCGGAAAATCATTGCCGAACTTCTCATAAACACTGTCGCCGACAAGGTCGCCCATATAAACTTCCAACAATTCTGACAAATCGTTGCCTGCCAAAAAACCGTTGCAAACAACTGAAACATTATCTTTTACGCCAGAAATTTCCCAACTCTCGCCGCATTTTTCAGGCGCATTAGTACGATGAAGTTTTGTCTTAAAACCATTACCCCCCCAAATAGGCGTTTTGTAAATCGGAGTAAATTTTAACGGATATAAACTTTTTTCCATATTGTTTTTAGTGTAATTTTATATTTCGGTATCAAATTTGTATTTTTCCAACTGCAAAAGTATACCTAATTTATTATAAAAGCAATTTAATGTGCAAAAAAAATTTTTCTGTTAACATTCTTTTTTACAGCGTGTTAACAAAAAAATACGAAATATCACGGAAAATTATCGGAAAATTTTTGTTTTGCGGCAAAAAAGTTTGTAATTTTCCTACGAATTTTGAGTAAAAAATTTTGTACGAAAATCAACATACAGGCTTATGAAAAAGCGAAAACTTAGTATAAAGTCGAAATTTAATTTAATATTGACGGCCTCGCTGATCCCTTTTGCGGTAGTCAGTGCGGTTTTCGGATTTTTGTTGTTTTCCAATAAGGCTTACGACGAATATGAAGAAGAAATTGTTTCGGTAAAGATGTCGTATTTGAGACTGAAAGAATACGAACAAGCGTTTCTTTTGAATTATCCTTCTGATGACGTTTATTTTAAGACGGGGGAAAACGTTTATCTGCGCCGTTTTGACATTGAGGAAAAAGACCTCAACCGTCATTTGGACGAATTGCTCAACAATCCGACAACTGCGAAACTCGAACTCGGCGACAAAATTTATATGTTGAAAGAAAACGCCGACAGTTACGGGGATTTGTTGAAACTCATCAGTTCAAAAATTTACCAGAGAGGCTCTTTTCAGACAGGTATAATAGGTGAAATAGAACGCAGTTACAACAACGCGGTAAGCCAGCAGACGCTTGATTTGCCGGTGCTTGCCTCGCTGAAAGAAATGGAAGTACAGTATTTGAGCCGCAAGGACATTTCGTTTTATAACAAGTTTATGTCTCTTTACACCAATTATGTCGGCTCTGTGCCGGGCAACGTTGACGACATTGATTTGCAACTTGTAAAGGACACTTCAAGAACTGATTCTATTGTGCCTGTGCAGGCTGTCAAACATTCTAAAATTATGAAAGATGCCGACAAAATCAAGCCCGTAAACGATTTGAAACGCTATTTTACCGCACTTATAAAAATAGACAAAGAAATCGGTTTCAACAGGGAAGAAGGTTTGTTGTCGGACATTCAGGTTGAAAAGGCAAAACTTGACGACATAGATTCCATCGTGTCATACGTCAGCGAGAAAAAAGAAACTTCTATTGCCTACACAAGAAACTTTTTGATAGGCGTAGTAATTCTTTTGATTCTGGCTCTGATAATCGCGCATTTCAAAATTTCAAAAACCATTTCCATAGGCGTTGAAAAAATCGGCGGCTATCTCACGCAACTCAGTAAAGGTATTTTGCCTGAAAAGGAAATCGTGCTTGACACTAACGACGAACTTGCCGAAATGTCAGAAAAACTTAACACGTTTTCACGCGGTCTTAAACAGACAACCGAATTTGCGACCACAATCGGTGCCGGAAATCTTGATACGGATTTTAAACCGCTTTCAGAAAACGATATTCTCGGTAATTCGCTTTTGGAGATGCGCTCCAACCTTTATAAATCGCAGCAGGAAGA
>JAEEXW010000155.1 GCA_016287995.1 Bacteroidales bacterium | reverse complement strand
TACGAACTTTTGCCTTCGGCTCTCTCAGAGTGTTTTACCTCTATCGCCGTATGGTTGAACCCCAGACTCGATACCAACCCGGTAAACGTGCGGGCAACTTCCGGCATTTTGTTGAATTCGGTTATCACTTTTTTGTGATAAATGCCGAAATTTGCGACAGTCTTGTCTGTTTTTGTGCCGCTGAGCCAGTCATATACCGCATGAAAACAACTTGACGAAAGTTTTTTCAGCAAGCCGGAATGTCTTGCAACCCGCCGAGCATAAACAATATCGTAACCTTCCTGAGCCTTGTGATAAAGGTTGGGAATCTCTTCCGGCAAGTCTTGCAAGTCGCAGTCCATCACCACTATCCATTCGCCTTGACAAAGACTCAGTCCCGCACTTATAGCATAATGCTGACCGAAATTGCGGCTGAGATTTACGCCTTTGACTTTTTTGTCGCGCTCGCAAATCTCTTTGATTTTTTGCCACGAATTATCCGGCGACGAATCGTTAACAAGGATTATTTCATAATCAGAAGTCAGCGGTTCTATTGATTTTTTGATGCGTGAAACAAGTGTTTCAAGCATTTTTTCGCCGTAATATATCGGTGATACTATTGAAAACAGCATTTTAATTTCAGCATGCTTCCTTATAAAGGTTTATTCTTTGAATCAATTCACTGCCGAGTTTTAAGCCTTCGATATTTGCGGGGATAAGGTTGTGATGACGCTCAGGAAGCGATTTCTTTAAACCCGCCTCGATATGGTCAAGCGAAACTACGGGGTTAACCTTTAAATAACCGCCTAAAACTATCATATTGAAAATCTTCGACATATTTCTTTCGGTTGCGGCTTTTGTTGCTTCAACTGAAAAAATGTTTAAATCATGTCTTGTCGGGGGATTGGAAATGCCGCTCGGATCGTAAATCAAAATTCCACCCGGCTTAACAGTGTTTTCAAACTTGTCCAAAGACTGCTGATTAAGAATTATCGCCGTATCGTAACTTGTTAGAATCGGAGAACTTATGCGTTCCTTACTCAAAATTACGGTAACGTTAGCCGTTCCGCCTCTCATTTCAGGGCCGTAAGAAGGCATCCATGAAACCTCCAAACCGCTCATTAAGCCCGAATAAGCCAAAATTTTCCCCATCGAAAGTACACCCTGACCTCCGAAACCCGCGATTATTATTTCTTCGTTAATCATTCTATTATAGGATTTTTTAAAAGTTTAAAATTATCTTTTATGTCGCCCGGAACGTAATATTTGAAAGTATTTTCTTCCATCCATTTGTTTGCTTGAACGGGAGATAATTTCCAACCCGAATTACAGTTGGACAAAAATTCAATGAAACACGTTCCTTGTTTGCCTTCTGCTTGATATTCAAATGCTTTTTTGATTGCCGCTTTTGCTTTTCTGACGGCAGCCGGCGTGTGTACAGACTGTCTTGTAACGTATCTGACGGCCGGCAGTTGTGCTATTAATTCCGTTATTCTTATCGGATAACCCATTGTTGAAACGTCTCTTCCGTAAGGCGAAGTTGAGGTTTTTGCGCCTTCCAAAGTTGTCGGAGCCATTTGACCGCCTGTCATTCCGTAGATGCCGTTGTTGATGAAAATTATCAAAATATTTTCGCCTCGGTTGCAACAATGCATAGTCTCTGCCGTACCGATTGCTGCGAGGTCGCCGTCGCCTTGATAAGTGAAAACGTATTTCTTGGGATAAACCCTTTTAATGCCTGTTGCTAACGCAGGTGCACGACCGTGAGCCGCCTCCTGCATGTCAATTTCCATAAATTCGTATGCCATAACAGCACAGCCGACGGGCGCAATGCCGATAGTTTCTTCGTCGATGCCGAGTTCTTCGATTGTTTCCATCAGAATTCTATGAACCGTTCCGTGTCCACAACCCGGACAATAAGACAACGGTTTGTCGTTCAAGAGTTTAGTCTTTTTGAAAACTATATTTTCCTCTTTAATTATATCTTGAAGTTCCATTATTTTGCAAACTTTTTTAACGCTTCGTAAATATCTTGTGGTGAAGCAATTACGCCTCCCATACGACCGTAATGTTCTACTTTTGCCTTTCCGTTTGCGGCAAGTTTTACATCTTCAACCATCTGACCCGCACTCATCTCGACGCTCAGAAAACCTTTTGCGCCGTTATTTATCAGAGTTTCAATCTGTTTTGAAGGAAACGGCCACAAAGTCTGCGGTCTTAACAAGCCGACTTTCATGCCGTTTTTTCTTGCGATTTCAACGGCTTTCATACTTGTTCTCGCGCTTGAACCATACGCAACGATAACATACTGAGCGTCATCGCATTGGAGCATTTCACAGCGGACTTCTTTTTCTTCTATTTCTTTGTATTTGTTTTGAAGTTTTATGTTAAATTCTTCTTGAACAGAAGCCACAAGTCTAAGCGAAGTTATGACACGTTTTTGTGTTCCGCGTTTTCTGCCGGTTGTTGCCCAAGGACATTGAAGTGCCACTTCTTCGTCAGTTCTACGCTGAATCGGGTCAAAAAGTTCAACTTTTTCCATCATCTGACCGATTGCGCCGTCAGAGAGAATCATTGCCGGATTTCTGTATTTGAAAGCGAGGTCAAAAGCCAATTTCATAAAGTCAGCCATTTCTTGAACCGATGCCGGTGCTAACGTTATGAGTTTGTAATCGCCATGTCCGCCGCCCTTAACTGTCTGAAAATAATCTGCTTGTGAGGGTTGAATAGTTCCAAGACCGGGACCTCCGCGCACCACGTTAACAACCACGCAAGGCAATTCTGCACCCGCAATATACGAAATACCTTCTTGCATAAGCGAGACTCCCGGACTTGACGATGAGGTCATCGCCATTTTGCCCGCACCCGCCGCGCCGTAAACCATATTAATAGATGCAACTTCGCTTTCGGCTTGAAGTACAACCATACCGGTTGTTTTTTCGGGATTTGCTTTCATGAGGTATTCCATAACCTCGGACTGAGGGGTGATAGGATAACCGTAATAAGCGTCAACGCCTGCCCTGATAGCGGCTTCGGCTAACGCCTCGTTACCCTTCATAAGTCTTAATTCGCTCATATTCAGTTTGTCTCTTTAACTCTGTAAACCGTAATTACTGCATCGGGACAAATCGTCGCGCAATTGGTACAACCCGTGCAGTTTTCAAAATTTGCCATAAAAGCGGGCGTATAACCCTTTAAATTAACGTGTTGGGAAAGTTGTAAAACCTGAAATTTGCACGCCTCGACACACAGGCCGCAGCCTTTGCATTTTTCAGTGTCTATGACAACCGCTCCTCTTACTTTTGCCATTTTTTATGATTGATTGTTTGTTTTCAATTCGCAAAATTATTTTTTTTTATGAGTTTATGCAAATTTTTGTTTGGAAATTTAAACTTTTTTTGCTTAGTTCACGAAATTGTTCCACCAAATTTTCCTGATGCTCAATTTCCTCATAATTTTCTATGCGGACGGTTTCATTTTTTATGCACCGCTCAAAATGCTGAATTGATTTCAAAAATGCGTCGTCGGAGGGAAGATTGCGCGTCTGATAATCCTGGTTTTTCTTAATCGTGCAAGTCGGGACAAATCCTGCTGGTGCTGTCAAAACGCGGCTTGAAGTCAACGTTCCTTTGCTGCACCAAACCTCCAAATCACATTTATAATCGTTGTCCATTCCGAAAGCCAACTGTGCCGTAATACCTTCATTGTTGACCATTGTTGCAGAACCGAAAATATCTACGTCAAATTTAGGCAAATAATTGGCTGTTGCGGCAACGAGTCTTCCGCTTTTACCGAGAAGTTTTGCGGCATATTTCATTGTGTAACCGCCTGCATCAAGCAAGGCTCCGCCTCCTAATGTTTTGTTGTAGCGAAAATCCTGAGCGGCGCGTCTTGGAAATCCGAATGTGATTCTATACAATCGTACTTCACCAAGTTCTCCGCTTTTAACGATGTCGTTAATTGCTTTTAACTGATTGTGAAATACGAACATATAATCTTCATGGAGTGCGAGTTTCTTTTCTTTTGCTAACAAGATTAATTTCTGAGTGTCCGTCAGACAAGTTGTGGAGGGTTTTTCTAAAAAGACATGCTTCAAGTTGAGCAGTGCCTTTTCTGCCCATTTGAAATGAAGCGCAGGCGGCAGAGGCAGATAAACCGCGTCAATTTCAGGCGATAGAATCATTGTTTCATAGCCGTCAAAAATTTTACCGCCGTAGTTTTCCATAAAGGGCAGAGCCTTTTTTCTGTGCCGGTCAAGAATTTCGTCTGTCGCGCCGGAATATTCTTCTTTTGAAGCGGTTGCAACGCCGATATATTCAAAACCTTCCGCAGATTTTAGCGCAGGCAGAAATCTCCGGAAGGCAATTTCTGACGGGCTGATTATTCCTATTCTTATCTTTTTCATAATCAAAAGCCGTACATTTCTTTAAGAACTGTTTTCATGTTGTCCATTGTGTAGTCAAGACCTTCGTCGGCGAGGGAAGTGTAAAACGGCAGACGGACAATGCGGCTGCTCAAATCCTCGGTCAAAGGCAGACTTTCGGGTTTGTAGCCGAATCGCAGTCCGTATGGCGAAGAATGTAACGGCATATAACCTATATAAACGTAGATTTCTTTGGCTTTGAGTTGGCTCATAAAGTTTGCCCTATCTTCCACTGTCGGAAAAACAGCCCAATAAGCATGGTGGTTCAACTTGACGTATTCTTTTGGCTGAAACACGCCGATAATGCCTTTCTTGGCGTATGGCGCAAACAGGTTTTGGTAAGCCTCTGTCAGTTTGCCGCGTTTTGCCATAATTTCTTCCTCGTGTTCGAGTTGCGCATAAAGCATAGCCGCCAAAACATCGCACAGCAGATAACTCGAACCTTTGTCAACCCAACTGTATTTGTTTTTCTGACCGTTAATCACAAGGCTGCGGTCAGTGCCTTTTTCTTGGAGAAAAGTCGCTCTCAAATGCCATTCGGGGACGTTGTTGAGCAGCAGACCGCCTTCACCGGCGCAGTAATTTTTGGTCTCATGAAACGAGAACGCGGCCAAGTGTGCTTTTTTGCCGGAGGGAATGCCTTTATAATAACTGCCGTATGACTGTGCGCAGTCCTGTAAAACAATCAGGTTGTAACGTCCGGCAATTTCCATGATTTCGTCAATATCGCACGGCACGCCCGCATAGTCAATAGGGATAATCATCTTGGTTTTAGGGGTAATGAGTGCCTCTATTTTGGTATAGTCGATGTTCATGGTTTTCGGATCAACCTCGCAAAAGACAGGTTTTCCGCCGAAAAGAACCACCGCGTTGACAGTGGAACTGAAAGTATATGAAGGAAGAATCACTTCGTCGCCGGGCTGTAAGTCCGCCAAAACAACACCCATTTCCAAAGCGGCTGTGCCTGACGGACAAAGAAAAGCACTCTCATAGCCGTACTTTTCTTTCATAAGTGCAAGAGTTTTTTTGCAGTAAGTGTGATTGCCGCATACTTGCCCTGATTTGAGAGCCTCAATCATGTATTTTTCTTCGTCCCCCGTGAGATACGGTTTGTTGAAAGGTATTTTCATATTGTTTTGTTTTATTTATAATTTAGCGCAGAAATAAGGCTGCGTGCCTGTATGTTTAGATAATTGTTGAAGCGCAGAAACTCGTAAATCTGCCGCAAAGTCATCCAAGTATAGCGCGGCGGCAGTTCAAGCGGAAAATTATCGTCAGCCATAACTATGAGGTTTCTGTTTTGTTCGTGGTAAAACCTGCCGCCTTCCTCGCTTTGCAGCGTGTCAAATAGTATCTGTTCTTTGCGGGCGTTTACCACGTAATTGTAAAAATCAGGAGCCTCTATGACAGAGACTTTGTCGGTCAGACATTGCACTGTCGGTGCTAATTCCATAACGTCAAAATTTCCGCACTCCAATTTTGCCTGCATCAGAAAATGATAAACGCCGTCTATTTTTTTTATGATTAACGCGCAGATTCCTTGTTGCATGGGCTGTACGAGCGGTTGACACCAAGAAGATACTTCACGGTTTGAAATGGATACGTTAACGCCGATGATTTTGAAGTATTTGCCGTCTTCTCTGACTATTTCCGTGTCAGTTTTTTTCCAGCCCGGCATATCGTTGACGGCGCATGGCGTAACCACCAAATCGTACTTGGATTTTAGCGATGTCAGCCAAGATAAGTGTCCGCGAATAGCAGTGTAATTATGATTGGTGGAGGAGGAGAGAATAAGCCCTCTTCCTAATTCTGACATGCCGTTGAGACCGTCAAGCGGGGTTACATAATCACTTATTTTTAAGCCCGACAATACTGTACGAGTATCCATATTCACCATATTGTCTTCATGTATCAGTTCTTTGATTTGTCCTAATGTCATCCACCGAAAATCCGGCAAAAGCGGTACGTCTTCGTCAACTTTGATGATAATGTTTCTGTTGCGTTTGCGCAAAAAACGCGCACCCTGTTCGCTTTGAAGTTGGTCGAGAATGATATTTTCGGGCTTGACGTTTACGAAATATTCCAAATAGTCGGGACTTTTGCCGGAATGTACCCGCGAATAATTGCTTTTGGTGGCTTGAAGCGTCGGACTGATTTGTACGCAGTTTACGTTTCCGGGTTCTATCTTGGCCTGCATAAGACAATACAATACGCCGTCAATTACCTTTGTCAAGATACCGAGATAACCCACTTCCGCCTGATTGATAATGGGTTGACGCCAGTGATTGTTGTTTCCGTAGTCGGTCTTGACGTCAATGCCTACAATGGAAAAAAACTTTCCGCTGTCGTGATGAAGGCTGCCGTCAGGATTGCTGTGCCACTTCTTCATCTCGGAGAACGGAATCTGCACAACGCTTACTTTTACCTCCTCATTGCGTTGTTTTATCCACTTTCGTATCTCGTCCGTAGAGTTGAAGGGGTTGTCGTTTGTGATAAGTG
>JAEEXW010000154.1 GCA_016287995.1 Bacteroidales bacterium | reverse complement strand
GCTCAGACGTTAAAGGTCTTAACCGTCTGCACGAATTTGATAAAGTAGAATTGGTACAAATCGTCAACCCTGAAAAAAGTTACAACGCTTTGGATATGATGGTTTTGCACGTTGAAGGTTTGTTGAAAAAATTAAAACTTCCTTACCGTATCATCCGTCTTTGCGGCGGCGATATGAGTTTTACCTCAGCGATGACCTACGATTTTGAAGTTTGGTGCGCTGCTCAGGGCAAATGGCTGGAAGTAAGTTCGGTTTCTAACTTTGAATCATTCCAAGCCAACCGTTTGAAACTCCGTTTCAGAGAAGAAGGCGACAAGAAAACCAAACTCTGTCATACTCTTAACGGCTCTGGTCTTGCACTTCCAAGAATTGTAGCGTCAATTTTGGAAAACTATCAAAAAGCAGACAAAATCGAAATTCCGGAAGTATTAAGACAATACACGCATTTCGATACAATCGAATAATAAAAAAGCGGCTAAAAAGCCGCTTTTTTTATTTATCTAAAATTCTTTTATCAGCATTAGGATTTGCTTTTTTAGACCACTTGTCGTATGCGTCTTCGGTTTTAGGACCGTAAATTCCGTCAAGCGTCAAAGATATTTCCAACCAACCTACTTGTCTGCGGTTAAGATAGTGTTGCAACTCCATAACAGCATTTTTAGTTTCCTCGTCATAAACGCCGTCAGTACGAAGCGGCTTCGTTACATTCTTTAAAAAATCCTTAGCCGCATAACCGTTATTGTCATTTTTTTCGTCCTCCAAAAACGCATAATAAGTGGAGTTAATATTTTTTTGCAACAAGGAAGTCTGCCTTTTTGTCAAACCGTCATAAACAGAACCGTCTTTTTTTTGAGATTCTTCTTTTTTGGGTTCAGGTTTAGGTTCTTTTTTGGGTTTAGAGTCTTTCTTCGGTTCCGGTTTAGGCTCCGGCTTTTGTATCTTAGAGTCAAAAACACCCAAATGTTTTTTCAACTGATTGATTACCAACTCAAAATCATTTTCTCGGACAACGGATTTCGCGGTATTATAATCGGTAAGATATTGGTACATTTCAGCGAGGTCGGAGATATAATAACCGAAACGCGCCGCCTCGGTTTCCGCCTGCGAAAGCGGAATAATACCTTCGCGGAGTTGTTCAACAAGTTCGTCCCTGCGGTCGGTAAAAAATTTGTAATATTCCTTATATTTAGATTTGTTGGTCAAATCCGCACCTTTTAAAACGATAGGAAAAACTCTCTGCCAAATTCTTCCGTTTTCTTTTATCAAATGCCATTCGTGCATACAGTGAAGTGATTTTATGTATTTTTCGCTGATAACCACGATAACGGCGCAACCTTCTCCGATTTCTTCTTCGGCTTTGTTTATACTCCAACGGTAGGGACAAAGGTTTTCTTTGTCGCGCTTATAATAAATACCGTTTTTTTCCATAACGCGGCACAAACGGTTAACATCTACCTCCAAATCGGGATTGTTGTCGTTAGCCCAAGCATACGATATATATACGGGATTGTTCATGTTTTTTGCTGTTGATTTACAGCACAAAAATAATACTTTTGCCGAAAATCGCAAAATGTTTTTTTCACATCAAATCCGTTATTGTTATTTGCTGGTTAATAGCATTTGCGTATTCGCCGCCGGCTACACCGAAAACAGTTATCAAAATAGGCCATACCGCCGATTTAGTTTTCGTTTCGGACTGGTAAACGGCTATACGGTTTTGAATTTTCAAGTATTCGTCCTTATTCAAAATGTATTCCGCCGACGAATACAACAAAATATTATCGGGCGAAAATTGCATTTTTTTTGCGTTTTTCGCCCGATAATAATTTCTCATGTTTATTTTTTATCAAAAAATCGACATGAGAAAGGTGTCATGTTGATTGAATAAACATGAGAAAAAAATTTAGTTTTTCATTTCAATGCCTTTTGAAAGCAAATCAAACAATGCAGTATTAATATAATAGGTTTCTTTCCAAAGTTTCACGGGATTTAGAATACCTGCTTCGGAAAGTTTTTTAAGGTATATCGAAACTGTCTGCCGCTTTGCTATTCCCTTGTCTTCCAAAACTTTAATTTTGATATACGGGTGCATAAACAACAATTCCGTCAACTCTTTATAAATATTACTTTGTAAAACTTCTTTTACTTTTTGCTCGGTTTCGTTCTTTAACCTCAAAATTTCTTCTATTTGATTAAGTGTATATTTAGCAGTTTCTTCAACCGCTTTTATCATATACAAAACCCAATCCGCCCATTCATCATCAAGCGTTACATTATTTAACAGTTTATAATAAACAGATTTATAAACAATAATGTAATGACTTAAATATAAAATCGGCATATCCAAAAGCCCCTCTTTTATCAGGTACAAAATATTAAGGATTCTGCCCGTTCTGCCGTTACCGTCGCTAAAAGGATGGATTGCTTCAAACTGATAATGAATCAATGCCATTTTTACAAGAGTGTCCAATTCAGTGTCATCATCATTTATAAACTTCTCTAAATCAGATAGTTTTTCGCGAATCAGAGTTTCACCCTCAGGCGGTGTATAGACAACTTTTTTCGTAGCAGGGTTTGCTATTTTTGTACCGCAAATTTTTCTGATACCTTCTTGCGTACCGCGTAAAGTCTGCATAATTTCAATAAGCATATTTGCAGTTATGATGCCGCGATTTTTGAAAAGTTCAATACCTTTATATATTGCTTCCCTATACAAAATCACTTCTTTTGCCGCAGGATTACTGATTTTATCTATCTCGTCAAGTGTTGCCTTATACAAATCGTCCTGAGTGGTAACAATATTTTCAATTTCGCTCGAAGTCTTACTTTCCTGCAAAATAACAGTGTTTAAAAGCATTTCTGGATTAGGCAACCGCATACAACAACCCTTCAATTCAGCAAGAGCCTTGTTTGCTTTTATGCAGGCACGGAATATTTCGGGAGTTTCAAGATTAACTTCCGGCGGCAGTTTCTTTAAATCGTTATTCGGTTTGTTAATATCTTTTATCATATCGGTATCTTTTGAAAACATATCGCAAAATTAGTGCTTTTTGTATAATAAAAAAATTCTCATGTTGATTTTTCGTCAAAAAATCGACATGAGAAAGGTATCATGTTGATTGAATAAACATGAGAAGTTTTTTCAACCCTTTCTCGTCTTAATAATTTTGTCAATATTAAGACTCCGCGCCGAAGCGTCAAAAATCTCCTTGTAAATTCCGCCTTGACGGTAAATTTCATCCGGGTTGCCATGCTGCTCAACCCTGCCCTCTTTCAAAGCGTAAATCATCTCTGAATCAATAATTTGCGAAATCGAATGTGAAATTATTACCACCGTGCGGTTCTGTTTTATGGCGTCAATGGCATTTTTTATCTGCTCTGTTGCAACGGCATCAAGACTTGCTGTCGGCTCGTCAAGAAAAATTATCGGCGGATTCTTTAAAAACATTCTCGCAATCGCAATCCTCTGCTGCTGACCGCCTGAAAGTTCTGTCGCATTCGTCTTAAAACCCTCCGGCATTTTAACAATCATATCGTAAATGTATGCCTTTTTTGCCGCCTCTTCCACTTCCGAAAAGTCAGCATCCGGCTTGCCGTAACGGATATTTTCCTCAATCGAACCGTCAAAAATGTGATTCTTTTGAAGCACAAGACCGATGTTTTCACGCAAAAACCGCGTGTCCCAGTCCCTGATGTCAACGCCGTCAAGTTTTATAGAACCCGTCTGAGGCTCGTAAAACTTGTCCAAAAGATTGACAATCGTACTTTTGCCCGCGCCGGAAAGCCCCACAAACGCCGTAATTTTCCCCGGCTGAATCTTCATGTTGATATTCGTCAAAGCCTTTGTGCCGTTTGGGTACGTGAAGTCAACGCCGGAAATTTCAAACTCGCCTCTGACTTTTTCGGGACGATAACCTCCTGATTTTTCGCAATCTTCGTTGTTGTTAAGAATATCAAAAAAGCCTTCGGCGTAAATCATTGCATCGTTCAAATTGTCGTAAATAAAATGCAACTGCCGTATCGGAGAAGTAACGTTAGCAAAAAGCATAATATGATACATAATTTTGCCGATTGTCATGCCCGGATAATCAATTAAAACAAGATACGCCGTCAAAATGATAATCAAAACCGTGCCGATTTGCTCGGTAAATGTCTTCAAAGAATTGAACAAAAAACTATAACGTCGCGTATTCATCTCGTTGTCAGTTAGTTGAAGTTGAAGTGCGTATTGTTTGTCGTTTTCGATTTGTTCTCTGTTAAAACTTTTTATGACCGTCATCGACTGAATTATGTTCATAATTCCGTTTGACTTTGCCTCGTGATTTGAGCGCATATTTCTGCGCCAACCTTTTAGTTTTTGTACCTGACGATAGGTTATGTAAAAATAAACGGGGACAATCGCAAGCGCAGTCAGTCCAACGTAAACATTAGCCAAAAACATGAGAATCAGCGCAATAACAGCACTCGTGGCGGCCGGCAGAATGTCAAGAAAAAAATTGTTGACGGTCATACAAATCGAATTAACGCCTCTGTCGATTCGGGTCTGAACCATGCCGGGTTTGTTGTCGTCTTTTGTAAAAAAAGCCACTTTGAAAGTCAGCACTTTTTCAATAATTGCTTTTGCCAAATCCCTTGAAACAAAGATTTTTAACTTTTCGCCAAAAAACCTCTGACCAAAAGTTATCACAGCCACCAAAACCTCTTTACCAAGAAGAATTATCGAAATGATTGTCAGGATTTTCGTAGCCTCTGACCACTGAAAACCGCCTTCAATATGAAGAAGTCCGTTAATTGCGTCAACGGTTTTGTCCAAAACCACGGCGTTGACCTGAGCCGCCAACGACGAAATAAACGTTAGAATAAGTGTCAGCAAAACAAGCCATTTGTAAGGTTTTACAAACGGCCAGACGTTTAAGAAAAGTTGTTTGATATTCATTTGTGTAGTATTTTGAATGCAAAAATAAAAATTTTTAAACGTGAAAGCAACGTTTTCAAAAAAAAATCTTAACTTTGCGCAGTTTTCTAACTCTATTAAAAAGTATATCACAATGAAAAAAATCACAACATTATTTACCGTTTTTTTGATGACGGTTATTTGTTTGGCATCATGCAGCAAAAAAGACAATAGCAAAGAGCCTGAAAATCCAGCAAAATATTTGTCAGCAGCATCGTTTGCTTCGTCAACTTGGGAAGGCAACAACAGCGCAGGCACTGTAACATTGAAAGTTACATCAACAACTGATATGACGTTGACATATTTCAAAATGCCTTCTCTTTCCAAAAACACAGATCCCGTTGCTCAAAATGTAAAAATCACTTACACTTTTACCGAGGCTGACGGTAAGTTTTCCGGTCAAGGCGACGACGGTGTAACTTACAGTGGCGAACTCCAAAGCACAACCACTATGAAATTCAACGGTCTCTCAACAGGCTCACTCACTTTGACCAAAAAATAAAAAAAATGAAAATCTTTTGTGTTGCTGCGAATTATCCGAAACACAACGAAGAAATAAAAATGCGGGCGGAAGAAAATCCGGTTTTTTTCATAAAACCGGAAACCGCTTTGCTTAGAAACCACTACGACTTTTATCTCCCCGATTTTTCTTCTCAGGTGGAATACGAGACGGAACTCGTTATAAAAATCAGCAAAATGGGCAAATGTATTGAGGAAAAATTTGCTTGCCGTTATTATGACGAAATCACTGTCGGTCTTGATATTACAGCCCGTGATGTTCAAAACGAAGCCCGCAAAAAAGGGTTGCCGTGGTTTTTGTCAAAAGGTTTTGACTCGTCGGCACCCGTAGGAGATTTTGTTGCGAAAACAGAGTTCGAGACAATCAACGACGTAGATTTTTCTTTGAAAATCAATGGCAACGAAGTTCAAAAAGGAAACTCTCAAAATATGATTTTCTCGTGCAACAAGATCATTTCTTACATTTCACAATTTGTAACCTTAAAGACAGGCGACCTGATTTTTACCGGCACACCCGAAGGAGTCGGCAGACTGAATATCGGCGACAAAATAGAAGGTTTCTTAAAAGATAAAAAAGTTTTGGATTTTTCTGTAAAATAAATTAAACCTTTCAAAAATACTACCGTCAAAAAGGGAAAAAAATATTATCAAACAAAGAATGAAAACAATTTTTTCCTTTTTGACACTTTTTATAATGTGTCTCGGCATTGCTTACGCCGGTCCGGAAGATAAAGCAGCAATTTCGGGCAAAATTATTGACAACAACACAAGCCAACCCGTTGAATATGCGGCAGTTGCAATCTACAATCAAACAGACAATTCTCTTATTACGGGAACCATCACTTCCTTAGGTGGAGTTTTTAAAATCGAAGGCATAAAAAGCGGTATTTATTATTTAAAAGCCTCTTTTATCGGCTATAAAGAAAAAACTATAAGAGACATCTCTGTTCACGGCAAAGATGTTGACCTCGGCGTTATAAAACTCGAAACCTCAGACACCGAAATCGAAGAGGTGGAAATCACCGCACAAAAAAAGGACATAAGTTATCAAATCGACAAAAAAGTCATCAACCTTTCTACCGACATCAACGCAGACAACGGTAGCGCAGCAGACGCTCTTGAAGGTGTGCCAAGCGTTGACGTGGATATTGACGGTAATGTTTCGCTGCGCGGCAGCAGCAATTTTACCGTTTTGATTGACGGCAAACCTACCGCTCTTGACGCAGCAGAAGTTCTCAAACAAACTCCCGCCGCAATGATTGACAATATCGAAATAATCACCAATCCGTCAGCAAAATACGACCCGGAAGGCACAACAGGTATCATCAACCTCGTTACCAAGAAAAACGTGGTTCAAGGCATAAACGGCGTTGTTAATGCCAACGTTGGAAGTCAGGGACGCTACGGCGGAGATTTCCTTTTCAACAGCAGAAAAAACA
>JAEEXW010000153.1 GCA_016287995.1 Bacteroidales bacterium | reverse complement strand
CAGACTTGTAACGGAATGTGGCGACCCTGATATTTCAAAAGGCGTTGTATCGCTTCAAAACGACCGCGGTACCAAATACGAAACGTATATCGCCGTTCAGAATGCAATCGTAGCGGCTTTTAATATCTGCCGTGATAAGTTTTCCAAAGAATATTTCGGAGGAAAAACATACGACGAACTCAGCAGCGAAGACCAAAAGGTCGTAAAACTCGCAATTCCTTTGAATATTTCGGAGGCAGAACCGAGAAGTGTTAAATAAAATAAAACAGGAGAAAAGATATGTCAAAATTCAGAAAATCAGGAGGCAGAAAAATGGCTGCCCTTTCTACGGCATCATTGCCTGACATCGTTTTCATGTTGCTTTTCTTCTTTATGTCAGTTACTTCAATGAAAGAAACCGATTATAAAGTGAAAATCAAACTTCCGCAAGCAACGGAAGTAAAAAAACTTGAAAAGAAATCTCTTGTCAGTTATATATACGTAGGAACGCCTTTGGCGGCTCATCAGGCAAAATACGGTTCGGAACCGCGTATACAACTCAACGACAAAATCTCCGAATTGTTTGATATTGCCGACTACGTAGAAAGCGAACGCTCCTCACGCGATGAAAGCGATGCACAACAGTTGACTTATTCGCTTAAAGTGGATTCAGACGCTAAAATGGGTATCGTAACGGATATTAAACAAGAACTCAGAAAAGTTCAGGCTCTGAAAATCAACTACTCGACACTCAAAGTCGAAAGAAAAGGCAATTATTAAAAAATATTTTTTAAAGCCCTACACTTTAATAAAAAACGCTCATACAAACTGTGGGCGTTTTTTATTGTTTAGAAATAAAATGAAAAATAAAGCAATCATAATCAGCATTATAACAATCTTATTACTCGGCGCCTCTTCATTCGGCTGGTACTCGTATTATTACAGAGACATCAGTATCCAACAGGCAACTTCAAGCGGAGTGTTCACTAATTTCCGCGACACAATACCCGAAACAGACACAAGCCGTCAAAACATACTTTTAATCGGGGACTCAATGGCATATTCGCTGATGTTTAGGACAAAAAACTACTGCGATTACAACAATCACGACCTTCATGTAGTAAGTTGGGTGAGCGCAACAAGCAAAACGTATGCAATTTGCGACACTCTGGAATATTTCGTCAACTTATATAAACCAACATACATAATTTTTGTAATCGGCGCAAATGAAATGTTCGCTTTCAATGCCAAAGAAAGAGTGAAATACTTTGACAAAATAATTCCGCAGACACACGGAATCCCGACCGTCTGGATAGGCCCACCAAACTGGAAGGAAGACACTGGAATCAATGACGTAATGATGAAAAAATTTGGACCAAGACAGTTTTTTCTGTCAAAAAAACTGCATTATACACGCATAGAAGGCGACATCGCCCACCCGGACAGGGCATCAAGTTCGATGTGGATGGACTCAGTTTCAGCATGGATTAAGACAAAAAGTTGTTTCCCGATACGGCTTGAAACCCCGAAAGGGAAAAATCCAGCAAAAGTGGATTTTGTAAGACTCGTAGTAACCGATATAAATAAAGTATAAAACACAATTTTTTTTTTTTTTTGCCGTTATTCTCTTAAAAAAGACTAACATAGTAAAAAAAATAAATAGTAACGCTCAATAAAAATGAAAAGAAAATTAAGATTTTTTAAAACCGTTGTGATAAAAGTTTGTGCTATCTTTGCACTCGTAACGGTGGCACTGAACGTCAACGCCCAAAGAAACAAAAACAAACATTTTGACGAAGCCGGCTTGTTTTTGGGTGTAGGGTATTATAACGGAGAAATCAACCCGTCAAAACCCTTTTACAGACCCAAAGTAGCATTGGGACTCAATTTAAGACACGGTTTCAACGAGAGAGTGGCGGCGACTTTTCAGGTTTCAAGATGCAAACTCGAAGGTGCAGACAGAGATTTTTCTGACGATTACAGAAGACAGAGAAACGCACATTTCGAAAATGAAGTAATTGAACTCGCTTTTTGCGGCGAATACAACTTTTTCCCGCTCGAAAAAGGTTCTGAAACACGTTTTATAACCCCCTATGTAGCAGGTGGTTTAGGAATTACGGTAGCATCTTTTCCCGGACAGGGTCTAAGGGCTTGTATACCTTTTGGCGTAGGCGTTAAAATCGCGCCGACAAAAAAATTCACAATCGCTTTCGACTGGAAATACAGAAAACTATTTTCCGATATGCTTGACCAGATAAGCGATGACATGTACTCTATGGACTTTGAAGACGCAGCCAAACAAAAGTCGACCCTCGGAAACGACGATTGGTACTCTTTTGTAGGAGTTATTTTGTCGTTCACCTTAGGAGGCGGCAACAGCGGCAGTACGGCTTGCCCCGCTTACAGATAAGCAGAGAATACGTACACTTTTTTAAGAATATGTTAAAGGAAGATTTAGACCAAAATAATATCCCAAAGCACGTTGCCGTCATTATGGACGGTAACGGACGTTGGGCTGAAAAGCACGGAAAACAGCGTCTCGAAGGGCACGCCCAAGGCGCAAAAGCCGCAAGACAAGCCGTAGAAACGGCTCACAAATTGGGCATACAATACATAACGCTCTACGCTTTCTCTATGGAAAATTGGAATCGTCCCGAAAGCGAAGTCAGCGGTTTGATGTCGCTTTTAACAAGTTCCATCGCTTGTCAGTTCAAGGATTTGATTGAAAACAACGTCAGACTCCTTACTATCGGCGACAACACCCTCTTGCCAGAAAACGTAAGGCAAGAAATCGAAGCGGTTGTAAAAGAATCAGAAAAAAATACGGGTCTGACTGTTATAATAGCACTGAGTTACTCCGGACGTTATGAAATAGTTCAAGCAACTAAAAATCTGTTAAAAAAATACGCAGAAAAACCTTTTGATATTTCCCAAATAGACGAAAAAACTTTTGCAGAAAACCTTTATACCGCGCAAATACCTGACCCCGAACTACTTATAAGAACAAGCGGCGAGTTTAGGATTTCTAATTTTCTGCTTTGGCAGATTTCATATTCCGAACTTTATTTTACAGAAAAACTCTGGCCCGACTTCTCGGAAGAGGATTTTATCAACGCCGTTTACGACTATCAGCACCGCGAGCGCAGATTCGGAAAAACTTCAAGACAGATTAATGAGAAAAAGTAATTTTTTTTTTATATCTTTGCGCACTGAAAAATAAAACATATTTTATAAAATGAAAAGCAAACTGCTATTATTGCTGCTTGTAATTTTGGTTACTGCAAAAAACTCGTTTTCTCAATTTGAAGTAAATTATGATTCCCCTAAGGAATATACCATAGGCGGAATAACTGTTTCAGGTATCAAATATCTTAACAAACAGGCACTTATACAAATTTCAGGATTGAAAGTCGGGCAAAAAATCAGAGTTCCGGGCGACGAAATCACACGCTCCATCGAAAAACTTTGGAAACAAGGACTCTTTTCCGATGTCAGCATCGGCATTACCGACATTACCGTTGACGACAAGATTTTTTTGGACATAAAATTAGAAGAAAGACCAAAAATCAACAAAGTCTTATATAAAGGTGTACGTTCCGGCGAAAAGGAAGATTTGAACGACAAAATCAATGTAATTCCCGGAACCAAGGTAACGGAACACGTTTTGACCAAAACCAAAAACATCATCACCGAACATTACTACGACAAAGGCTTTTACAACGTGGAGGTAAGAATCACCGAACAACCCGACACAATGATGCAAAACGTTGAAAACCTTATTATTAACGTAGACAAAGGACACAAAGTAAAAATACAAAGCATTTCGTGCGAAGGCAACGAGCAGATTCCTGACAAAAAAGTCAGAAAATATCTCAAACAAACCAAACAGAAACGCTGGTACGGAATGTTCAAACCCTCCAAATTTATCCGTAAAAAATTTGAAGAGGACAAACAAACTTTAATCAAAAAGTTCAATTCGCACGGTTTTCGCGATGCGGAAATTTTGGGCGATTCCGTTTACAGAATTGACGATAGGCTCGTAGGCGTTAACATAAAAGTCTACGAAGGCAAAAAATATTATTTCCGCAACATCAAGTGGGTGGGCAACGAAAAATATTCCACCGATATGCTTCAACGCAGACTTGACATAAAGAAAGGCGACCTTTACGACCAAAACCGTCTCGATGAGAGAATCAACACCGACAAAGACGCGGTTTCAAACATCTATATGGACGACGGTTACTTGTTTTTCCACGCGATTCCCAAAGAAGTTTCGGTGGTTAACGACTCCGTTGACGTTGAAATCATGGTTTTTGAAGGCCCTCAGGCATACATAAACGAAATTATCATCACCGGCAACACAATCACTAACGACCATGTACCGAGAAGGGAACTTTACACTTTGCCGGGCGAACTCTTTTCAAAGAGCGACGTTATCGGCTCTGTAAGAGAATTGGCGCAACTCGGAAACTTTGAGCCGGAAAAACTCTTGCCGAATCCCGTTCCAGATTACAACAACTCAACCGTCGACATCGAATATCCGTTAGTTGAAAAACGTAACGATATGTTTGAAATTTCAGCCGGTTGGGGCGGCGGCTATTTTGTCGGCAAAATGGGCGTAACGTTCAACAATTTCTCTACGAAAAACTTTTTTGACAAATCCTCTTGGAGGCCTCTGCCCCAAGGCGACGGTCAAAAACTGAGCCTTTCTGTCCAGACAAACGGTAAATATTACCAAACATACGCAATATCGTTTTCTGAACCGTGGCTCGGCGGAAAACGCAGGAATTCGTTCTCTGTCAGTATGTACTACTCTGACATCAATATGAAAAACGCAAGCAAAAATTCATATTATTATAGTACGTACAATTACAGAATGCAGGTTTGGGGTGCTTCTGTTGGTTTGGGAAGACGTTTGAGTTGGCCTGACAACTATTTCCAAATTTACGGCGAACTCTTTTACAAACGTTACAAACTCGAAGACTACCCGTATGACTTATTTGACGGTTTCGGCTCTAACGGAAAAGCCAACGAAACTGGCGTAAAAATCGTCTTTTCAAGAAACAATATCGACGCTCCGATATATTCAAGACGCGGTTCGTCGTTCTCGTTTACCTTTGAAATGACCCCGCCCTACTCTCTACTCAAAGAAAAGGATTTTAACAATATTTCTTCGTCAGAGAAATGGAAATGGGTGGAATACCACAAATACGGTTTCGAGGCTAAAAACTTTACGCAACTTGTCGGCGACCTTGTTTTGTACACAAAAATTCAGTACGGCTTTGCGTGCTATTATAACAAAGACATGGGATATTCTCCGTTTCAAGGCTATACAATGGGCGGCGACGGTATGAACACCTACCGCTACGGTAAAGATGTTATCGGCATGAGAGGCTACGAAGAAGAGGCAATTTCCGCAAACGGAAACGCTTACGCAAAATACTCATTGGAACTGCGTTATCCGGCTATTTTGAGCGAATCGGCAACGATTTACGGAATCGGCTTCATCGAAGGCGGAAACTGTTGGAGAAACATTTACGAGTTCAAACCGTTCGACCTATACAGAACGGCAGGTGCAGGAGTAAGAGTTTTCTTACCGATGCTCGGAATGTTGGGGCTTGACTGGGGCTGGGGCTTTGACGCGCCCGCAGGCTCTGACCGCTCTCAGTTGCAGTTTACGATGGGACAGAATTTTTAACAGAATTTAATTTCAGAAGTTTTTTATTCTGTCATCTAAAAGGTAAAATTTTTTATTTAACAATAAAAACTTAAATTAATATGAAAAGATTATTTTTAACGGCAGCAACCGTTCTCGCATTAGTTTCAGGCGGTTTTGCACAAAAATTTGCACACGTAGACACCGAATATATACTCGGAAAAATTCCGGCTTACCAGCAGGCGCAGACTAAGTTGGACACATATTCAAAACAGTGGCAAACAGAGGTTGAAACCAAATTCTCGGAACTTGACCAAATGTACAAAAAATTTCAGGCAGAGGCAGACATTCTTCCGGCTGCTACCAAAACCAAACGCGAAGACGAAATAATCGCTAAGGAAAAAGAAGCCAAAGAACTTCAAAAGAAATATTTTGGTACCAACGGCGAACTTGCAAAAAAACGTCAAGAATTAATAAAACCAATTCAAGACAACGTTTACAACGCATTGAAAGCCGTTGCAACAGAAGGCGGTTACGATTACATTTTTGACAAGGTAACCGGCGACATTATTTACGCCTCTGAAAAGTATGACGAATCCGACGTTGTTTTAAAGAAAATAGTTAAATAGTATAAAACAGAGATGAAAAAGTTATTTTTGGTACTTGCAGCATTCATTTCGCTGACAATCAATGCAAACGCACAGAAATTCGGACATATCGTAGCACAGGAAATTATCGAAACTATGCCCGATTACAAAAACGCACAGACACAACTCGAAGCCGAAAGCAAAAAAGCCGAAACACAATATCAGGCTATGGCTACCGAGTATCAAAACAAGGTTCAGGCATATCAGGAAAACGTTCAACTCGCTGATGCCGCTCCTGAAAAATGGTCTGCCGCAATCCGCGCCGACAAAGAGCAGGAAATCATGCAGTTACAGGAGAGAATCCAACGTTTTCAAGAAAACGCACAACAGTCGTTGCAACAAAAACGCACCGAACTGATGAACCCGATTGTCGAAAAACTCGATGCTGCAGTTAAAAAAGTTGCAACAGCCGGCGGTTATGTTTACGTTATGGACAAAAACACCGTCCTTTTTATCAACGAAACAATAAGCGTAGATTTGACGGCAGAAGTAAAAAAAGAATTGGGAATGTAAAATTTTAATCAGGAGTTGATGAACAAAACATCAACTCCTTTTTTTTAAACTTTCTTGTAACAATGCTTGTCCCTTTGCCGTCAAAAGATATTTTTGGCGGGGGTGTCGTGGAGAATCAGG
>JAEEXW010000152.1 GCA_016287995.1 Bacteroidales bacterium | reverse complement strand
TTCAAGATAAGTACTATCATCGCCGCCGACCGAAACATCGGGATTAAACAGCAACATCGACATCAAAAACGCCAGCCCCGTAACAGAGAAAAGAAGTTTTCGCGAATGTTTTTTACAAAAATCATCAGCCGTATTTTGTTGAAGCGGCTCACTTTTTCCAACAGTCATATTTTTCGATTTAGAATTATATTTCATTTTTTTATAAAACACCTTATTTATATATACTACTTTGCAAAGTTATAAATTTTTTCATTCAAGACAAAAGTTTTTTTATATTATTTGACAAGTTTTCATAACAAATTGTATGTATAACAAAACGTTTAAAAAGTTAAACAAAAGTAAGATTTTGTAGACACATTCAAAAATGGTCAAAAACTGACATTTTGTCAGCGAATTAATATTTAATTAACATTAGATTAATATTAAGAGCGGATAACAGGTTTTTGTACAGAATTTTCAATAACGCGGTGAGAATTTAACGGATTTTTATTCCTTCTATCATAAATCATTAAAGAAAATTTTAAAGAGTTATTAAATATGTATTATAAATAATTGATAATCAATGTGTTAAATGATTGTAATATAGGTTGAGTATCAATATATTAGAATAAGAGAGGGTTTATATAGCGAATACATATATGTACAGATGGGTTTGAGCCGCAATGATTGCGGCTCTCAACAACCAAAATACAAACAAAAATATACGCCTATGCTATTTTGTAAAATGCAGAAAATTATTTATAACAACTAACCAATTCAATAATTAACAATTTGATTTACAAAATGTTTCACGTAAAAACAAATGTAACTCACAAAAAATTTCCATCAGGAAAGTTCGTTAAAATTTTACATTGTTACATTTTTAAACATTAAGTAGTTTTTTAAAGAAGTTTACTTTTGACATAAAAATATTTTCGACTAAGGGTAATATTTTTCAGAATTTACAAATGTAACTTTGCAAATTGTTTATGTTTACAAGATTACATTTGTAAACATGTTATTTTGTGCATTAATAACCGCATATTGAAGACAAAAATCACCATTAAAAATCCCAAATATATAAAAATCTATCAAGATATAAAAGTATATTATACCTTACAATAAAATTCGAGCTAAAAATCGGTGTAAAAATATAGTAGTTTTATAACTATCTCATTCCCAATATTTTACATATATTACTTAAAGAATTAATTAAAGGATTATAGAGGTGAATATTAAGAGAATATTAAACTCGCTGACAAAAATCCGTGCAAAGGCTTGTAATAGACTAAAACCCAGCGAGTTATAAAAAAACATTTGAACGCACAATTTATAAAAACGGCATTTTTAAAGGATTATATGTCAATTTTATATGACAAATACTGTACCAAGCGACTAAATATCGAATTTTCTTTAATTTATATCATTCGGAGAAGAAAATCAGCGTCCATTTTACAAAAGAAAACGTAAACTTTAAGTAAAAAATGTAATTTTATTTAACACGTTGAAAATCAAAGGTTTAAGTATATAATAACAGGGCTTAGTTCCAAATGTACAAGTAGTTAGTAAACATAATAAAAAGTAGTCGTTTGGCAAAGATTTTGTAAATAATCAGATTTTTTTGTGAATTTCTACAAAATTACAAAAGTATACATAAGAAAATTTACAATTTTACATTTGTAACCATAAGAAAACTACGTTTACAGATTTACATTTGTAAACTTGTAAATTTTTGAAAAAAGTTTGCATTTTTGTCAAAAATAATTTGGCGGTATCAAAAAAGTTATTTATATTTGTATACTCAAAAATTCAAACTTGTAAATTATATGAAAGATCGGATACTAAAAATTTTGGATAAGGAAAATATTTCTGCTGCAAAGTTTGCAGATGTATTAGGCGTTCAACGTTCCAGTATATCACACATACTATCTGGCAGAAATAAACCAAGCCTTGATTTTGTTCAAAGGATACTTCAAAAGTTTCCCGAAATAAACTCTGATTGGTTGTTGTTCGGCAAAGGCAACATTTTCCGCAACGGTAGCGGGCAATCTGAGCAACAGCCCCAGCAAGTTGTTACTACTCCTGAAAAGCCTAAGGCTCAGCCACAACAGCCTGCACCTCAACCACAACCGGTTGTTCAACAGCAACCCAAGCCTGCTCCCGCCCCACCGCAGCAGACACAGACGCAACCTGTTTACCAACAACCAACACAAGCACAACCAGTATTTCAACAACAACCACAGGCACAAACACAACCCATATTTCAACAGCCGCAACCACAACAACCGCGTCCTGTTGACATTTTACAAACAAACCCAGACCGAATTATTGTATTCTATTCCAACAATACATTCGCATGGTACTCCCCTATGAACAACTCTCAACCTCAACCACAAGGCGCTTATCAATAGTTTACAGCATAACTCCCGAACAAAAATTCGGGAGTTTTACATTTGTCGCCCTAATTACAAAAATGAAAAGTCGAATTTTTTTCAGCCGCGTCAAATTTTTTCTCCACTTGATTTTTGTCTACTTTACTTATATAAATGATATGTATTATATCTAAATTTAATGTATCTTTGATTTTTTGTCAATGGACAGTTGTAAATTCTTAATATAACTAATTGATTATCAGTGTTTTAAGGATTATTACGGAAATATATTATTTTATCAAACACCTAAAAGCCGTCATAAAACACCACAATTCAACACGTTACATAATTAATTGATTTTCAGATAGTTATAAATATATTTAAAGTGCAAACATCTTTACGAGATTTTAATATAAAATTTAGTTGCAACATCTAAATCAACAATTAAAAAGATTTTGAGTTATTGGTTTTTCTGTAAGAATACGTTTTTCTAAGATTTCATGGCAGCAAAATCCGCTATTCAGGTCAAAAGTCTGACAAAAAGTTTTATTTTATATTACATTATCTCGCAAATTTTCTTAACACGCTAATTCTATGAAAGTAACAGACTGACAAAATGTCAGTATCAAAATTTGTAAAACTTTTCAACAGTAATAATGATTTTCTTGAACATTTTTATTATCTTTGCGAAAAATTTTAATCATGTATAAGCATTTAATCAGACCGATATTATTCCTTTTCAACCCCGAAAAGGTTCACAACTTTACGATGTGGGTTTTGAGATTCTACCAGACAATCAGAATCTTTAATCCGATTTTCAGACTCCTTTATCAAGTAAAGGACAAAAAATTTGAACGCGAGGTTTTCGGTATCAAATTCCCCAACCCTATCGGACTTGCCGCCGGTCTCGACAAAGACGGCGAAGCAATCGATATGCTCGGAATGTTAGGCTTCGGATTTGTTGAAGTCGGCACCGTAACTCCAAAACCTCAACCCGGAAACCCAAAGCCCAGACTTTTCCGCTTAAAACGAAACCAAGGTCTGATTAACCGCATGGGATTCAACAACAACGGTGTTGAAGAATTAGTAAAAAAACTTAGACAAAAATATACTTCCGTTGTAGTCGGCGGCAACATCGGAAAGAACAAAATCACGCCCAACGAAGATGCCGTCAGCGACTATATAAAAGATTTTCAAGCACTTCACGATTACGTGGATTACATCGCAATCAACATCTCCTCGCCTAACACGCCAAACTTGCGCGAACTTCAAAACAAAGAGCCGTTAAAGCAACTTTTAACAGCCTTAAAAAACGAGGACAAGAAGTTTGAAAAGTCTAAACCGATACTTTTGAAAATTGCGCCGGATTTGACGGATTCACAGTTAGACGACATTGTTGAGATTGTTTCAGAGGTCGGAATCGACGGAATTATCGCCACAAACACCACCATCAGCCGCGAGGGAATCGACTATTCAAAAGAGGAAATAGAAAGTTTCGGAGCAGGCGGAATGAGCGGAAAACCGCTCAAAAAACGCAGCACGGAAGTTATCCGTTATCTTCATTCAAAACTCGGCGAAAAAACTCCGATTATCGGTGTCGGCGGCATTTCAAATGCGGAAGATGTCAGGGAAAAACTCGAAGCCGGAGCATCTCTCGTTGAAATTTTCACAAGTTTTATTTACAACGGACCGGCAACCGTAAAGAAAATTTTGAAAAGGTTGTAAAATTTTTTTGCACTTCAAAAAACTTTTATATCATAAAAAATTCCTTGCGGGAAAAGTCAGAAATGACGTTTTTCGCAAGGAATTTTAGTTTTTTTATAACCCGTAATGCCGCCGAAACCAAGTCTGCGACAAATAAAGCCTTACATTTTTTCGGTACTCGTTTTTGCAAAAAAAATAAAAAATGATTATCGTAAAAAAAATTTGTTTTTTCCTAAAAACTTTTCATCTTTGCGTAAAAATCATACTGTTATGGACAGAGAGCAGCTTCCCGTCAGCAAAGCAAGGGGTATTTGGAATACTTTGATGCTGACAATAAGAAGAAAAAGAAGAATTGGGATTATCATTTGAAAAACATTTACGGAGTTTTCTTTATGAATTTCAAGGATAAAAATCCCAAACATGCACAACCGCTGTCGCATTTTGCATTTATGGAAAAGACGAAACATTACGTTTTTTGACGAGGTTGTAAAAATTTTAGAAGTTCCTGCCGACCAAATCCCCGAACTTCGCCACTTTGTTTTTGAATCTTAACACTAATTTAACACATATTTTTTGCGTGTTAAAATTATTTAATTTTACTTTGCCGCGTAAAACAAAATATTTAACAACAGAAATGAAAGAAACTAACACACATCAAACTTTACAAAATGTAAACCGGGGGGGGTAAAAAGTACTTTACTTTTTACTTTCTCAAAATATAACGTAATCCCTTGCAGACAGAAATCAAATTCTGTCCGCAAGGGATTTTTGTTTTTGTAAATAATTTTTAATTTCCATAAATTATGACAGACAATGTTAAAAATCAGCCGGTTATACTTCCGGTGCAGAAAGTAATTAAGAAAAAGTACATTAAACCAGATTTCGAGATTATCAACCTCGAAGACACGCCGAAACTTTTGGCGGCAAGCGCGGATGCAACTACAAATTCAAGATTCAGAACAATTAACCGTGAAACTTGGTAAAAAAGGAGGAAAAGACAATGAAAACAAATTTTGTAAAATTTCTGCCCCTTGCTGCGGCAGTTTTGCTCGTAACATCTTGCAACAAAGACGAAAATGAAAATAACGAAGTTCTCAATTCTAAAAGCCCGATAGAACTTCCGTTTTCTGTAACAGTTAAAACAGGTTCAAAACTTTCAAAAATTTCATGTACTGACAACGGAGAAAGCGGTGTGGAAACCAAATTTTCCGCCGACGAAGTTGGTAAAGTTAAAATGTATGTTACGGGAGAAGGCGTTGAAGACGGTTGTTTTTTAACTCTCACAGACGACCAAAGCGGTAAGTTTGACGGCACGTTAACTTTTATCAGCGTTGATGCGAAAGAAGCCGTCATTAATAGTACAACCAAGTTGTCAGCAACGATTAAAATCAACGAAGGTGCGACACTCAAATGGTCAACAACGTCGCTCAAAGATTTAATGGAAAAATGCGAACATACGTATAATGTTTCAAGCACGGACGACGGTAAAATTACAGAGTTTTGTTACGGCGCGACGGATTTGATATTGTACGACAACAACGCATATCTCGAATTTAATTTGGCGGAAGGTCAGAAAAAAGTATATGTAAACAACACTTGGTACGATGTTAATGAAACGACTCACAAGACTTGGGTTGCAGTTGACGGCGGCTCTAATGTTTCAACCCATATAAAAGGCAGCAAACAAGTAACTGCGGGTGTAATTTACTCAATTACTTGTACTGACGTAGTGGATTTAGGATTGTCTGTGCTTTGGAAAACAATGAATCACGGGGCAACTACTATTACAGGCTATGGCACATATTATTATCGTCAAAACGCAACACAATATACGCAAACTGCCACGTATCGCCTTCCTACCACAGCACAATACGAAGAATTAATTAATGCCGGTAGTAATTGGACTGCTATTAATAATGTTAATGGACGTAAGTTTGAAAATGACTATGGCTGGATTTTCTTTCCGGCTGCAGGATTTAATGGAGATGGAAATACTATGACAGGAAGTGTCGGTCATTATTGGGCAAATCAAGACGGTTATTACCGCTTGTATATCAATAATGAAGGAGCAAATGTTTATACCTTCCAAGAAGATAATAGGTTTTCAGTCCGCCACATCATGGCTGTTTCTCAATAGTTTTATGGACAATATTTTCACTTGCCATCCGAATATAAAAAAAACGACTATCGAAATGCTTTTTCGGTAGTCGTTTTTTCTTTAACAGCGGATCTTTTCATAACTTTTTTATTCCAACACTTCCATTTTCCAACCTCTGAAAACCACCGCAGCCTTGTGAAGTTCCCATTTATTGGCATCACATTTTTCTTGGATTCTGTGGTCAGAAACGTATTTTTCCAACTGAATTTCGGCAGCGGATTTCAATTTTTGGACTTCTTCGTCAGAAGAGTTTTTCTTGCAGTATTTCAACTCAATAATGTATGCGTGGCGTTTGTAACCGAGAGGCTCCAAATACAAATCCGTAAAGCCGTGGTTTGCCTCCAACTCGGTGTAAGTCAAGAAACTTGAATTTTTACAGAAATGCGACAGGAAAAATCCTTTAACAAAAAATTCGCCATGAGCGTCAAAATCTCTGACGGCAGAATTTTCGTCCATAACAGAAGCGATGTAAGAAATAAACGGTTTGCAGTCGCCCTGAAAAACCAGCGTAGTCCAAAGTGAACCCAAGGTCGCAATGTCAGTCCGCCAGCCGATTGACAGAGAAAAACATTTTTCCAAATATTTGCAATACTGCTGACGGACAGTATCGTTCGGAACTACAAACGCAGGAATTCCCCTTTCGTCAATACCGAAAGTCAAAAGTCCCATGTAATAAAGCAGGCTTTGCAGGTTTTCCGGCGCGGAAAGTTCAGCAATCGCAAATTCGGGATTGAGTTCAAAA
>JAEEXW010000151.1 GCA_016287995.1 Bacteroidales bacterium | reverse complement strand
TTGCGCTCGATTAATCCTTCGCCTTATCTGTTTTATTTTGATTTCGGAGGTTTCAGAATCTTCGGCTCGTCGCCCGAAACGCATTGCAGAATTGAAAACCACCGCGCATACATCGACCCGATTGCAGGCACAACCAAGCGCACCGGCAACCCCGAAGAAGACCGCAAAAACGCTGAATATCTCCGCAATGACCCCAAAGAAAATGCCGAACACGTTATGCTCGTTGACCTTGCACGCAACGACCTCAACCGCAACTGCGACAACGTAAAAGTTGATTTTTACAAGGATATGCAGTTTTATTCGCACGTTATCCACCTTGTAAGCCGTGTCAGCGGAGACATGAGAGAGGGCGCAGACCCGGTAAAAACTTTTATCGACACTTTCCCGGCGGGAACGCTCAGCGGTGCGCCAAAAGTCCGCGCAATGCAGTTAATCTCCGAAATAGAGCCGCACAACAGAGGAATTTACGGCGGCTGTATCGGCTTTTTGGGGCTTGACGGCTCGCTTAACCAGGCGATTACAATCCGTACTTTTGTCGCCAGAAACAACGAACTCTGGTTTCAGGCGGGCGGCGGAATCGTTGCAAAATCCGACCCCGAATACGAACTTCAAGAAGTTAACAACAAACTCGGCGCATTAAGAAAAGCCGTTGTTATGGCTCAGGAATATTAAAAAACACGAAGAAAATGAAAGTTATTATTATAGACAATTACGATTCGTTTACATACAATCTTTTTGGTTATGTAAGGGATTTAGGCTTTGACTGTCAGGCAGTTAGAAATGATAAATTCGATTTAAAAGAACTCTGCGAGTTCGACAAAATCATACTTTCGCCCGGACCGGGAATACCTTCGGAGGCGGGACTTTTGCTCGATGTTATCAAAGAATATGCCGGCAAAAAACCGATTCTCGGCGTATGTCTCGGACATCAGGCGATAGGGGAGACCTTCGGCGGAAAACTCACAAACTTGACGGAAGTTTTTCACGGCGTTGCGACAGGTTGCAAATTAAACGGCAACGATTATATTTTTGACGGTTTGCCGACGGAAATCGAAATCGGCAGATACCACTCTTGGGTGGTTGACAAGGCGGGTTTCCCTGACTGTTTAGAAATCACCGCTGAAAGTCCTGACGGCTTGATTATGGGCTTGAAACACAAGACGTTGGACGTTCACGGAATACAGTTCCACCCCGAAAGCGTTTTAACACCAGACGGAAAAACAATTTTGAAGAATTTTTTGATTCACAATTTGTAATTCACAATTCATAATTCACAATTCATAATTCATAATTTGGAAGAAAAAAAATGAAGGAAATATTAGCACGCCTTATTGCCGGCGAGACATTCAGCCGCGAGGAGGCAAAAAACATTTTAATCGGAATCACCGAAAACAAATATTCAAACGAGCAGATAGCAGGTTTTTTGACGGGCGTTCAGATGCGCTCAATCACCGTTGACGAGTTGCTCGGACTCCGCGACGGCATTTTGGCGACGGGTACGCCGGTTGATTTGTCGCCTTACAAGGTCGTTGACATCGTAGGCACGGGCGGCGACGGCAAAAATACTTTTAACATTTCGACATGTTCGTGCTTTGTGGTTGCGGGCGCGGGTTACAAGGTCGCAAAACACGGCAACTACGCCGCAACGTCGGTTTCAGGCGCGGGCAACGTTTTGGAGGAGCACGGCGTAAAATTTACCGCTGACAATGCCACACTTAAATGCTCACTTGAAGAGTGCGGTTTTGTTTACATGCACGCACCGCTTTTTGCGCACGCGATGAAATTTGTCGCACCGGTGAGAAAAGCCCTTCAAGTGCCGACCTGTTTCAACCTGTTAGGACCGATTGTCAATCCCTGCAAACCTCAGTATCAGGTTCTCGGAACGGCGACGTTAGACCAAATGCGTCTCTATCACAACGTTTTGCAGCAGATTAGCGAAGGTTATATGATTGTTTCTTCGCTTGACGGTTACGACGAGATTTCTTTGACAGACGATTTCAAAATCACTTCGTCAAAAATGGAGAAAATTTTTAACTGTGCGGAAATTGATTTCCCGGCTATAAAACCAGAAGAAATTTTCGGCGGAAAAGACAAGAAAGAGGCAAAACAGATTTTTGACAACGTTTTGGAAAACAAGGCGTTAATGTCGCAAAAAAATGTCGTTCTTGCAAACTCGGCTTTTGCAATCAACTGCATTTGTCCCGAAAAGAGTATCCGCGCATGTTTTATCGAGGCAAGAGAGGCTCTTGAAAGCGGAAAAGCGTTGGAAGTTTTGAAAAAATACATTGAATTAAATTCTTAAAAAAAATAGGAAAATGGGCAAATATTCAATTGACAAAAACGGTTATTACGGTGAGTTCGGCGGGGCGTTTATTCCCGAAATTTTGAGAAAAAACGTCGTTGAACTCAAAGACAACTATTTACAAATAATTGAGAATGAGGAGTTTCAAAAGGATTTCAGAAAACTTCTCCATGATTACGTCGGCCGTCCTACGCCGCTTTATTTTGCAAACCGTCTTTCTGAAAAATACGGCGCAAACATTTTCTTAAAACGCGAAGACCTTTGTCATACGGGAGCGCACAAACTCAACAACGCTTTGGGTCAGATACTTTTGGCGAGAAAACTCGGCAAAACGAGGATTGTCGCTGAAACGGGTGCGGGTCAGCACGGCGTTGCAACGGCTACGGTCTGCGCTCTTATGAACATGGAGTGCGTGGTTTATATGGGTGAGACGGACGTTAAAAGGCAGTTTCTTAACGTTCAGAGAATGAGAATGTTGGGCGCGAAAGTTGTTCCCGTGATGTCAGGAAACCGCACCCTCAAAGACGGCACTAACGAGGCTATCCGCGACTGGTGTTGCAATCCGAAAAACACGCATTACATCATCGGCTCTGTTGTAGGTCCTGATCCGTATCCCGATATGGTTGCAAGGTTTCAATCCGTTATAAGTGAGGAGATTAAATCGCAGTTGGAGAAAGAGACCGGCAGAAATTATCCCGACAAACTGCTTGCCTGCATCGGCGGCGGCAGCAATGCGGCTGGAACTTTTTACCACTATGTTGACGACGAAAGAGTGAAATTTTTTGCAGCCGAGGCTGCCGGTCTCGGTCTTGAAAATCCTGAAAAATCAGCCGCAACAATTCACCTCGGCAAAAAAGGCGTTCTTCACGGAAGTTTATCAATGGTGATGATGACTGACGATGGTCAAATCGTGGAACCTTATTCGATTTCGGCGGGTCTTGACTATCCGGGAGTTGGTCCTATGCACGCATTTTTCGCTAAAACGGGACGCACAAAAGTTCTTGCTATAACAGACGATGAGGCAATGCAGGCTGCGTTGGAACTTACTAAGTTAGAGGGAATTATCCCGGCAATTGAGAGTGCGCATGCTTTGGCAATGTTGCCGAAATTGCAGTTTCAAAAAGGCGAAAACGTTGTCGTAACTGTCTCAGGCAGAGGCGACAAGGATATGAACACTTACGTTAATTATTTTAAACTCGAAGAATAATGGCAACGATTTTGGATGAAATTGTCGAAAATAAAAAGCGCGAGGTTTTGGAACTTAAAAAAACTCTTACGAAACAAGAGTTGAAGGAAAAACCGCTTTTTCCCCGGCAGACTTTTTCTTTGAAAAACGCTTTGCTGAACAGCAGTACGGGAATTATTGCGGAGTTTAAACGCAAATCTCCGTCAAAAGGCGATATTCATCAAGGTATTGAGCCAAAGGACGTTGTGCCGCTTTACGAAAAATACGGCTGTTCGGCGGTTTCGTGTTTGGCGGATAACAAATATTTCGGCGGAAGTTTTTTGGACGTTGTTCAAGCGCGGGAAAATTTGGAGCATACACCGCTACTTTTTAAGGAGTTTTTGACCGAGCCTTACCAACTTTATTTGGCAAAGGCTTCGGGTGCTGACGTTGTGCTATTGATAGCGGCTTGTTTGGAACGCTCTCAGTGTCAAGAACTTGCGCTCGAAGCCAAAGAACTCGGTTTGGAAACGCTTTTAGAAATTCATTCAGAAGACGAATTATCGCATTATGACGAAAGTTTTGTAAATGTTTTGGGCGTTAACAACAGAAATTTGAAAATTTTTAAAACTGACGTTCAGATTTCAAGGGACATTGTTAAGAACTTGCCTGAAAATACCGTAAAAATTTCTGAATCAGGAATTTCCAAACCCGAAACGGTGGCAGAATTAAGAAAACTTGGTTTCAACGGTTTTCTTATGGGCGAAAATTTCATGAAAGAAAGCAATCCGGGAATCGCGCTTAAAAACTTTATTGACAACGTTTTAACACTGTTATAAAATGCTGATAAAAGTTTGCGGTTTAAGGGATAATTTTTCAGAGGTAGCCTCTTTGAAATCTGATTTTCTCGGAATGATTTTTTACGAAAAATCGCCGAGGTTTGTCGAAAACAGTGGCAGCGAGGTTCTCCGTCAGAAGGTTTCCGGCGCAAAAAAAGTCGGGGTTTTTGTCAACGCCGATGAGGATTATATTTTTCAAAAAGTTAAAGAGTATAATCTTGATTTTGTGCAACTTCACGGCGGCGAAACGGCGGCGTTCTGCGAAAAAATCCGTCAAAAAGTCCCCGTTATAAAAGCCTTCGGAATTTCGTCGAAAGAGGATTTGGCTATTGCGCAAAATTATGCGCAAAAAGTTGATTATCTGCTTTTTGACACCAAGACCAAAGGTTACGGCGGCTCGGGCGTAAAATTCGACTGGGAAATCTTGAAAGACGTTGTTTTTGAGACACCGTTTTTCCTCAGCGGCGGTATTTCGTTGGAGTCTCTTCCGGAGATAAAAGCCTTGAAAATCAATAATTTGGCGGGTGTGGATTTGAACAGCCGTTTTGAACTTTCGCCCGCAAAAAAAGACATAGAAAAATTACAACAAGCAATTAATTTTTTACGAAAATGAACAGAATAGACAGACTTTTTCAAACTGGAAAAAAAGATATTTTATCGGTTTATTTTACAGCGGGTTATCCTGATTTGGACGACACTGTAAAAATCATCAAATCGCTTTCAGACCACGGCGTTGACATGATTGAAATCGGCGTTCCGTTTTCAGACCCGATGGCTGACGGTCCTGTGATTCAGGCGAGCGGTCAGAAGGCTCTGAACAACGGCATAACGCAGGAGATTTTGTTTTCGCAACTTCAAAATATCCGCCAAGTAACTGATATTCCGCTGATTATGATGAGTTACATAAATACGGCGATGCAGTTTGGTTTTGAGCGTTATTGCAAAAAATGTGCGGAAGTAGGTGTTGACGGTTTGATAATCCCCGACCTTCCGTCAGAGATTTATCTTTCTGATTATAAGGGTTTTGTGGAGGCAAATTCGTTGGATTACATTCAACTTATCACGCCGGAGACCTCGGACGAGAGAATCCGTGCCATTGATGATATGAGCAAAGGTTTTATCTATATGGTTTCCTCTGCTGCTACAACGGGCGCACAGCAGTCTTTTAACGAGGCTAAACAGCAGTATTTCAGTCATATAGAAAGTATGAAACTGAAAAATCCAACGCTTGTGGGCTTTGGAGTTTCCAACAAAGCGACTTTCCGCGTAGCCGCTGACCATTCAAGAGGCTGCATTATTGGAAGTGCGTTTATCAAACTTTTGGGCAGTTGCAAGTCGATTGACGAGGCGGTCGAAACGCTGATAAAAAATGTGAAAGAATGATTTTTTAGGGGTTGCCGAAAAAAAACGGCAGCCCTTAATTTTTTTTGTAATCTTTTTTTGGATGTTATGTTTTTTTGTATTACATTGCCGAAAAAAAGTAAGATTATGAAAGCGGTTGTTTGTTTTGTTTTGTTGTTTCTTAATTGCGTTGGAATATATGCGCAAGAAACGCGGGTTGTTTATGGTAACGTTAATATTCTCAATAACTTACCTGTTTCGGGTGTAACGGTTTATGCTCAGAAGTCAAAGGCGGCGGCTCTTACTGATTCGCTCGGAAACTTTGTGATTGTCTGCGAAAAAAAGGACTGTTTGGTTTTCAAGACCAAATGTTTCAACACTGAGCGTGTCCGTGTCAGTGGCAAAACTCCTGATACTTTGTCGGTGAAATTGGGTTTTGTGCCGAGCAAAAAAAATGTTGAAATTGCAGTCGGTTACGGTTATGTCAGCGAGGCAGACCGTGTTCAGGCGGTGGAGTACATTGAAAAAGGTCAGAATTATTGCAATTATCAAACCATTTACGAGTTGATTCGCAACCATTTTACGGGCGTGAACATTACTTCCGACGGTTGTATTATTGTCAGAGGCGTCAACACTTTGTACGGTTCGCCGTGTGCAACTTACGTTGTTAACGGAGTGTTTATGGATACGATTGATTTTATTTCGCCGTGTAATGTTAAGGAGATTTCGCTTTTGAAAGACGGCAGTGCGGCGATTTACGGCAGCAAAAGTTCCAACGGAGTTTTTATCATCAATCTTAAAGGCGGAAAATAGAGGAATATTAGTCGCAAAAATGTGCGAGGAGTTTTCTTATTTTGCTGAGTTTCACTTTTGAATTATCCACTCTGCGAACCAAACTGCGCAAATGCCGAGAATAACGCTTAACGCAATGTATATCAATGCGATAAAAGTGTTTCCGCTTTTTATTAAATCCACGCTTTCCAAAGCGAAACTCGAAAACGTTGTGAATCCGCCGCAAATTCCTGTTTTGAGAAACAAAGTCAGACTTTGGCTTTGGCAGTTAGGTTTTAACGCAAGCGCAACTATCAGCCCGATAAAAAAGCAGCCTAAAATGTTCACGGCAAAAGTTTTAACGGGAAATTCAAACGGTTCTTTTATCGGCAACAGTCCGATTAAATACCGCATCGCCGCGCCAATAGCACCGCCAATAGCAACAAGAAAGATGTTAAACATGGGATTAAAAATTTTTATTCCGTACTTTTAGCCAATGCCATAGGATCTCGTCTGCAATTCCATATCGCAACAATTACTATACG
>JAEEXW010000150.1 GCA_016287995.1 Bacteroidales bacterium | reverse complement strand
CCGCTCCCAAATCATTGGTGAAACTTGCTTCGTTGGTTACTTCTGACTCGTCAACACCTAATTTGTCTACGATAATTGCTTTTACGCGTGATGAAATGTCTGACATAATTAATTAAAATTTTTAGTTTTTAAATATGTTTTCTGTTTAAAATTTTCGGGTGAAAAATAAACAATTTTTGAGCGAAAAAAAAAATTTTTTTATAAGTTTGCAGCGTGAATTTTTATTTCTTAACATTTAAGTAATTTTGACGGCGTTTTTTCTACTAAAAAAATGTTAAAATTTTTTTTGACATATCTGTTATCTGTGCTTTTTGTGTCGGGCGTTTCGGCTCTTGACATGAAATTTTTGCGTCTGCGCCTTTGCGTTGACCCTGCCGTCAAGTATATAAAAGGTTCGGTAACAGAGGTTTTTTCGGTGGAAAATTCACTTTTGCCGCTCAAAATAGACTTGTCAGATTCCTTGAAGGTAAATTTTGTTTTACATGGGAAGGATACCGTAGCATTTTATCGCAGCGAAAATCAGCTGATCATTCCTCCTAACAGACAATGGACGGAAATCGACAGTGTAACAATTAATTACGAGGGTGTGCCGTCTTCATCGGGATTGGGTTCGGTGTGTTTTTCTTCGCACAACGACATTCCTATTTTTTGGACTCTCAGCGAACCATACGGAGCAAAAGATTGGTTTCCTTGCAATCAAGACATTTCCGATAAAATCGATTCTTCTTTTATAATTATAGAATGTCCTGAAAAATACCGCGCCGTTTCCAATGGCAATCTTTTTAGTGAAATTGTCTCAGACAGTATCCGAATTACCGAATGGCGGCACAAATATCCGTGCGCATATTATCTTTTGGCCGTTGCCGTAACGCAGTACAAGGAATATTCCGACTATGTCGTTATCGGAAAAGACACCATTAAAATCTTAAATTACGTCTATCCTGAGCGTTACGAACAAGCAAAACGAAAAACTTGGAAACTTGCGCCGGCGTTCAAAATGTTTTGCGACTCTTTCGGGGAGTATCCTTTTATAAAAGAAAAATATGGACATGCACAGTTTAATTGGTCCGGCGGTATGGAACATCAGACGTTGAGTTTTATTGCGGATTTTGACCTCGATTTGATGATTCACGAATTGGCGCATCAATGGTTTGGAGATATGGTAACGGGTAGAAGTTGGCGCGACGTTTTCTTGCACGAAGGCTTTGCAACGTATTGCGAATGTTTGGCGGCAGAAAGAGGTTTTTCGAGTTGTTCTGACGATTCGCAGTGGAGAAAAGTTACCGTCCTGAAAGCCTGCCAACTCAAAAACTCTTCGCTTAACATCTTAGATACCAGCGATATACACAAACTTTTTGATAGCCGCAATTCTTATTCAAAAGGTGCGATGGTGCTTCATCAGTTAAGAAAGGAGATAGGTGATGGAGTGTTTTTCAATTGCATACGGGAATATTTGAAAGACAGTAAATTACGCTATCATAGTGCTACGGTAGAGGATTTTATAAATGCTGTGAAAACGGTTTCAGGTCGTAATCTTGACTGGTTTTTTGCGCAGTGGTTTTACGGTGCGGGGTATCCCGTTTACGAAATTAAATGGCAACAAGAGCACGAAACAATTTTGAATATCCGCATTTCGCAGCAGACAACAGACAGTCTGACACCGTTTTTCCGCTCAAAAATTCCGTTGATGGTTTGCGGCGAAAACGGCGAAAAGGTGTTTTACCGTCTTAACAATTACTTGCAGGATCAAGATTTCAACATTCCGATCAACTTCTACGTCAGCACAATAATTTTTGATCCCTACAACGATGTTTTAACTACAAACTCTATTGTCAAAAAAACGCAATTTATTTTCGATAAAAAGTCTAAAAAGAAGAAAAGACGACAGTCTCAAACCAGTTGAAAAAATCCACGTACCAAAGAGCGGCTTTTTTGTCTGCACCTTTTATTAGTTTCGGGTTAACACCAAAACCGTGTCCGCCATGCTCATAAAGCGTAAACTTAAAACTCTGATTGTTTGCTTTCAGGGAATCAGCAAGCATGACGGAATTTTGATATTTCACAATCGGGTCGTCTTTGCAGGCAATAAGAAAAACCGGCGGCAAAGGCTTTTTCACATTCATTTCTATCGACATGGAATCCTGCTGAGCCTTGGTGTAATACTGTCCCAAAAGATTGCGTCGAGATTTTTTATGAACATAGCCATCTTGCATTGTTACAACAGGATATATCATTATATTAAAGTCAGTCTTTAAGTAAAGGGCAGAAGTTCCGGAAAGATGTCCGCCCGCCGAAAAGCCGCAAACGCCGATTTTCTGAAAACTGAAATTCTCTCTTACATATTCCAATGCTTTTTCCAAATCCTGCATTTGCGAAGGATAACGGTTGCCTTTTATGCCGCGTCTATAAAGTAGTACAAAACTGTTAAAACCTTGATTTTGAAACACTTTTGCCGGATTAAAGCCTTCGTTCTCTTTTGCTAAATAACAATAACTGCCGCCCGGACAAAAAATCACGGCGCATTTGTTATCGTTTTGTCTTTCAGCAGGGAAATAGAAAAGTTCAACCTTCTTTTCGCGGTAATTGTCGGGATTTTCGCCCCAAAGTTTTACACAAGTCTGCGCCTTTGATTCTATGATAAAAACAGCGAACAAAAAAAACAAAATTTTCCGCATTTCCTTTTTATTTTAACAACAAAAACGTTCCCAAAACTATCAAACCCAAGCCAATCCACCGCGTGAGCGGGACAGCCTCGCCGAAAATCCAGACCGCTGCCAAAACGCCGAAAACGTAACTGAAACTTGTCAGCGGATAAGCGACTGAAAATTCAAAATGCCTCAAAATATAAAACCATATCAGCATTGCGGCAGTCATGCAAAGTCCGCTGTATAGCAAATGCCAATTTGTTAAATACGATTTTATGATTTCCCATTCAAAACAGAATTTTTCGGCTTTTGACATCGCAATTTTCAAAAAGACCTGACCTAAAGCCAGACACGCGCACTGCAAAAGCGACAAGAGCAAAAGTTTCAACATTGTTTGTAAATTTTTTCTACGGTTTCTTTATCAAATATTTTTTCAGATTCAGAGGTTTTCGAGACTAAAAACACAACCGATTTTAAGGCTGAGTTTTCGCCCGATTCAGACCAGCCCGCCAAAGCGTAACCACAAAATTCAAGACTGTCACCCACAATATTTACGAACTCTTCCGGCAAAAACTTCTCAAAAACATAAAACGAACTCTCGCCCTTAAAACCGTGCCGTATGCAGATTTCTCCGGTCATAATATTCGGCAGCGTATACACGAAAATTGACGGCGAAGGATAGTAATTCTCTGTGTCGCTAATCGTCTTCTCAAAGTTTTTGTCAGTTTCGCTTGACGAAAAGTTATTCATCATTATCACCGAAAAATTGTTTTTGTCCTCCGGAAAGCCGTCTTTTATGAGTTCCGCGCACAAAAAACCCGCTTTTGAGGCTGAATCCATCTTAAAAAATTTCGGATAATTGAAGTTTTCCTTACGGTAAACCATAGTAAGAAAGTTGTTTTCAAGAGTTTCACTATCCGACAAGAATTGCTTTTCTCCATTTTTTCCGTATGAAGAATTGCTGCAATTTAAGAATGAAAAACTTTTTATAAACGCCATTTTTTTAATTCTTTTTAAAAACCGCTGCGGCATTTACTCCGCCGAATCCTGAAATCAGTTTTACGAAATATTTTTTGTCGGTTTTGAGGTTTTCGGTTGCGATGTTAATTTTTTTGCTGACACCCTGCGTTTCATAGCCGAGAGTTTTCAAAACCTCTCCCCTCTTTAAGGCATTAAACGAAAGCACCGTTTCAATAAGCCCCGCCGCGCCGAGAGTGTGTCCGTAACAGCCTTTCAGACCGCTGACCGGCACATCGAAAAGCCCCACACTAAAAAGCGCGTTAGCCTCCATTTCGTCGTTGAAAAAAGTTGCCGTGCCGTGCGCCGAAACAAAAGCGATGTCATTTTTGTCCACGTTTTTCAGCACGTCATTAAGCGCGTTAACAGCACCTTCGGCGGTTTTTGACGGACTTGAAATATGATATGCGTCATTTCGGATAGAGCCTGAGACGAAATTTCCGCAGTCGGTTTTTTTTAAGACGACGGTCGAAGACGCCTCGCCAAGATTTAAGCCGTTGCGCTCAATGTCAAACGGGCGGCAGGGCTTTGACGACAAGGCTTTCAGCGATGAAAAGCCCGAAACGGTAAACTTGCTCAACACGTCAGCACCCGTAATAACCGCCGTATCAATACGTCCGGAATTAATTGCCCGCGCCGCCGCAATCACAGCGCAAAGCCCTGAAACGCAGGCATTTGAAACCACAACGGGAGTAGTTTTTATATCGAAAAATTCCGCTATTTTTTTTGCCGTTTGCCAAAGACTTTCTTTAAGTTCTCCTTTCGTTGACGAGAAATAAAACGCTGTTCTGTTGTTTGTTACGTCAGTATCAGAAATTGCCTTGCCTATTGACAGCAAAGCCATTTTTTCAAGTTTTGAAAATTCAGCGGCGTTTTTATGAAAAAAATTCTCAAATTCCGAGTTCAAGAATTCGTTTGCTATTTCCGAGACAGTGAATTTTCCGTCCAAACCGAAAAGATTTTCAACGGTTTTAAGTCCTGATTTTGAAAGTTTTACGCTGTCATAATTCTCCTTGGTCGTAAAACCCAAAGGCGAGATAATATTGTCGGAAAAGATTTCAACCATGTTTTAAAAAAATTCAAAAAAGTTAAACCACTGACACGGATAATTTTTGATTTGAGTTTCGAGTTGAGCGGCAAATTTCTGAGCCAAAAGCGCGGCTTTTTTGCGGGGATTGCTTTCTTCATCGGCTTTCAACTCTCTGACAATCACTTTGTAATGGTAAGTTTTTATTCTAAAAACAAATACAGCCAAGACCGGCACGCCGCGTATTGCTGCAACAGAAAAAGGTCCAGTCGGAAATTCTGCCTCCGTTAAGCCGAATTTACAACGGATTGTCTTCGGGCTGCCTAAGGCTCTGTCGGCGGGCATTGTTACGATGTCGCCGTCTTGCAAAGCGGAATTGATTTTAAAAAGGTGAGATATATCGTCTTCAACTGCAAGCATTTCTACGTTGTTTTCTTTGAATTTTATAAGCCTCTGATGTTGAAGCATTTGTCCCTCGCCGCCAAAAACTAAGGCATAGATTTTTTTTATGTCTTGTCTTAACAAATAACCGCAGATTTCAAAATTTCCCGTATGAGAGCCAACCATCATAAAACCTTCATTTTTTTTAACAAGGTCATAAAAAAGATAGTTGCCGTCGTCTTCAACCGTGAATTTAAGTTTCTGCCCTGAAAATATTGAAAATCTGTCCATTAATACTTTGCCAAAAGTATTGTATGTTTTCCAAGTTTTAAAAAATGTCTTGAAAACACCATAGCCGTAAACCTTTTGAAAGTAATGTTGAATTGACTTTCTGGCTTTAACGCCAAAAAGCATATAAAACGGGATAGTCAGGTACATAAAAAAATACCCGATTCTTACGTCACAATATTTAAACAGGAGAATCAGAAATTTCTGACCGAAATTTCCGCCTCCTGTTACTCCTTTCCATTTATCTGATTCCGTTACAGCCATCAAAAATTATTTTTTCAAGCCTAATTTTTTAGCGATGTCTGCCGGAATTGCATCTTTATGAACCATAACATCGATGGTTTTCATGGCGACAAACGTTTTGGTGAAATACCAAGTGCCTTTGTATTGATTGTCGGTTCCCCAAGAGTTTTTAGCCATGTAATATTCTTTGCCGTTTTGGTCTTTTGCGATACCGTAGATTAACATACCGTGGTCATCTGTAGTTTCCCAGTTGTCGTAGCCTAACTGACGGAGCGTCTGAGTTGCTTTGATTTCGGGAAGCGGTTTTGAGGTCAAAAATTCGCGTTTTGACCAGTCAGAAGTTAAGCCTGTCCAACGCGCTTGGTCAGAGCCTGAAAATTCTGCCGATTTAACATCGGGAAGTTGTCCGATACCGTTGCGTGAGAAACCGAGTTCCGAAACGTCAGCACCCCAAGCCAAAGTATAGCCTTTGTTAACGGCGTTGTCGATGATTTTCATCATTTCGTCCATCGGAACATTGTAAGCCAAATCCCAACGCCAGTTGTCTTGAACTTCTATAACCATTTTCTCGTAAAAAGGATGATGTGTGAAAGAGGTTATCGAAACATAATCGTCCATGTTCAAGCCCAAAGACGCTGCATAAGACTGTGGTGTGTATTCTTTGCCTTTGTACGTAAATTTTTCGGGACATTTTCCAAGATATGTGTCATAAATTGATTGAAGTCCTTGTTTCCAAAGCGGAGAAAGTTTTTTCGCATCACTTTTTGCGATTGCCGTGACGTAACTTTCAGTGATTTTGTCGAGTTCGTTGTTGTTGGGAAGACTGTCGCCGTAAAGCGTTCCCATTGTCGGCATTGCCTCCTGCGGGATAATTCCGTAATGTTTCCAGCAGTAAGCCACGTCGTAAGCAAATCCGCCCGGCGAAAAAGATACGTCGCCATGCGTTCTCACTGCTTTTTCGGCTCTGTCCATCATTGTTTTGTTAACGACGAAAGCCTCAGAAAAATCCATTTCGCCTTTGCCGAGGCGCATGAGTTCGCTTTCAAAATAACTCAGCGTAGAAAAACACCAGCACGTGCTGCTTCTGTGTTGGTTTTTAACGCTTGAAATCGGCAATTCTTTTACCGTCTTAAATTCAAACTGTGCGGCAGCAGGATACATTACACCGGCAGCCAAAACACTTAAAAGTACCTTTTTTATCATTTTTGTTTTCTTAAATTAATGTGTCCAAAAATCAGATGCAAAGGTAGTAATTTTTTTTGAAATTATAAGGCTAAAATTTCGTCTTTTGTTAAGTCTGAATATCGTATGATTGTCCCTAAGGATATGCTTAATGGCATAATCATTTTTTTATTTTCAGTAATAAAAAAACGACTACCGAAAATAGTTTTCGATAGCCGTC
>JAEEXW010000149.1 GCA_016287995.1 Bacteroidales bacterium | reverse complement strand
GATTTGAGCGGACAGGGTATGACAAGTATTGCCCAAGAAGTAAGTAATTTAACTAATTTGGAAGTGATTTATTTGCAGAACAACAAACTCTCGTCTCTGCCGGAAGCACTATACTCTATCACAAATCTTACAATGCTATATGCTGACGGTAATAATATTACAACTATCCCCCAAAAGATTTCCGATTTAAAAAAATTGAAAGTTCTCTCTTTGGGCAGCAATCATTTGACGGAATTTCCAAAGGCTGTTACAGAGTTAGACAAGTTGGAATATCTTAATCTCGCAGCAAATCTTATACCTAATGTAGATTCTAAAATCAACAACCTTAACAACTTGATTGAATTGGACTTATCGTTCAATAAAATAACCGTTTTGCCTGCGCAGTTAGGAAAACTTCCATCACTTGAAATCTTGTGCATTTCGGGCAACAAAATTTCCACGGTTCAAAGTATTGCCGGTTTATCAAAATTAGCAATCCTTTATATGGACGAATGTCCCGTAAAAAAAATAGAGCCTGCTGTTTTGTCGCTAACTTCTTTAAAAAGACTTTCGATGTCAAAATGCGGTATCACTACAATTCCTAAGGAAATTTCGCAGTTAAAAAATCTAACACATTTACTACTAAGCGAAAACCGTATTGCAGTAATGCCTAACGAATTGTTTTCTCTCAGCAAATTATTAGACCTCAATCTCTCTTCAAACGACATTTCAGAAGTACCGGACGAAATCTCAAACCTTACAAATTTGAGAAATCTAAATTTTTGCTACAATCATATAGCAGAATTTCCGGTTGCCATTGGCAAAATGCCGTCGTTAAAAACTATCGGAGTCTCCAATACGGGTTTTCAAATGCTAAACTTAGATGCTAACAGCAACAAGATAAGTTATTAGAGTTTGTCCATACCAAAAAAAATCAAAACTCCGTAAAGATAAAATCTTATATAGCGCGTAAGTCCGTAAAGCAGAGTTTGTTTGAGCGGATATTTTACCATTCCCGCCGCTAACGTTGTTGTTGCAAAAGGCAGCGGAAACAATGCGGCGAGGATTATGATTATACCGCCCCATTTTTGGATTCTGACAAAAAACTCTGCGTTACGGTTTTCGAGCCAAGCGCGGAATTTCGGAAATTTGAGTGCTATTTTACCGATAAAATAAGCGTTGATACCGCCTATATAAGAAATTGTGCCGAGGATTGTCAACCAAACAAACGGCGAGTTGAATTTGTCAGACCACATAATAAAAAGGTCTGGCGGAATCCAGCCCAAAAACGATTCCGAAATCAAAAACAGAGTTAAAACACCGGGCGTGTCATGACTAAAAATGTAATCCTCTATGATTTTTGAAAGATTGAAATAATGGTTCAAAACCAATACAGTCCCAACAATTAACGCAATTATAATCAAGAGTTTTACAATTATTTTGCCCATAAACGAATACAAGCCCGTATGCCTATTCCATCTATGCCAAATGTCTAACTTTTCGCGAAATGTCTTTTGCTTTTTCATAATGTCTTTACTTCTTTCAAAATTTTGTCTGCCGCACCGAGATTTTTGTTAACATAAGTTGTTGAAATTTCGCCGGCTCTTTCCAAAAGCGATTTGTCCGACAAATACCTATCAAAAACGGAATACAATTCTTCTGAATTTCTGATTGTTGCCGCGCTGCCAAGCGAAACCAAATCCACTGCCTCTTTAAAACGTCTGTAATTAGTACCGAAAACCACCGGTATACCATAACTTACAGCCTCCAAAATATTGTGTATTCCCGCGCCGAAACCACCGCCCACGTATGCTATTTCAGCGTATTTATAGAGCCGCGACAACATTCCAAAATTATCAATTATCAAAACTTCATAATCTTGAATTGAAGTTTCATTTGCTTTGGAAAATCTTATATGCTTAAATTTCAGCGATTTCTCTATCGAAGATAAATGACCTTCATGAATTTCGTGAGGTGCGATAATGAGTTTTATTTTATGCTTGGTTTTTAATTGCTCCAACGCAGAAAAAATCATATTCTCGTCAGGCGGCCAACTTGACCCCGCAACTATAACGCGATTGTTTTCAACAAATTTGTCCACAAGCGGAATGTTTTCGGCGTTTTGCGTTATCTGACAAACACGGTCAAAACGGGTGTCGCCCGCTATCGTAACGTTTATGATTCCGTTTTCTGCTAAAAGTTTTACGGAGTTTTCGTCCTGAACGAACAAATGAGTGAAAAAGCCCAAAACTTTTTTGTATTTTCCGCCGTACCATTTAAAAAATACCTGCGATTTCCTAAAAATCGTTGAGAAGATATACAAAGGAATATTTCTTGAATGTACTTCGCTTAAAAAGTTGTACCAAAAATCGTATTTTACAAAGAAAACCGCTTTCGGATTAACTATGTCGAGAAACTTTTTGGCGTTTTTAGGCGTATCGGCGGGCATGTAGCAAACGTAGTCCGCGCCTTGATAATTTTTTCTGACCTCGTAACCAGAGGGAGAAAAAAATGTCAGAATGATTTTAAAATCAGGATTTTTTTCGCGGAATTTTTCCATAACAGGCCGTCCCTGCTCAAATTCGCCCAATGAACTTACATGAAACCAAACATTTTTATCAGTCGGCTTTACTTTCTGGCGTAAATTTTCAAACAAATTTTCCCTGCCTTTTGAGTAGAGTTTTGCCTTTTCATTAAGCGGTGCAATCATTTTTGCACCAAGATTGTACAATTTGATTCCTAAGGTATACAAAAACATTTTTTTAATTTTTCCTCCGCAAAGTTAAAAATTAAATTTGAAAATTTAAAAAAAAATTACCACGGGCGGTCAATCATCGCTCCGCCGTCCCAAACGTAAACATATTCTTCGTCCGTCATTGTATCGCCTTTGTCAACATAGACGAAACAGTGTATCGAATTTTCGCTGAAAGAGAAGATTTCGTCGTTGCCGTTGCTGATTTGAGTGAGGCGTTTGAACTGCGGTTCGGTTTCAGCGGCGGAGAGTTTGCCGTCTTGAAATACCATTGCGGAAAGTTCGTCGGTGTAGTACGAGTTTTTCTCTGTAACTTTTGAAATGTAGATTTTCCAACCGCTGTTGTCTTTAAACGGATAGGCTTGAAGTTTATAAGTTATGTTGTTTCCGTCTTTTTGGTAAGAAACTTTTCCGCCGTTGTCTTTGTATACAAAACCACTTTCATGCCCCGTGTTTAAGGCCTTTGCAACGTCCTTTAAATCAAAGGCTTTCGGGACAGTATCCGTTACGGGAACGGAAGTTGCGGCTTTCATAGCGGCAGGTGCGGCTGTATTTTGTTTTTGTCCGTTAGAACACGACGAAAGTATCAAAACGGAAAAAAGTACTAATAAATTTAATGTCTGTTTCATAATTATTAAAGTATAAGTTTTTTACAAAAATAGGGAATTTTTTGCAACGAACCTAAAATACAAACAAAATACTTATCAACTTTACCAATTTAACACTAACTTAACCTCAAATCTTTGTTTGTTAAAATTATTTAATTTTACTTCGCGCTATAAATAAACCAATACAGATAAAGATGAAAAAATCTAACATATATCAAACTTTACAAAATATAAACTGGGGGGGTAAAAAGTGTTTTACATTTTACTTCTTCTGAAAAATTTAGCGAATCCCTTGTGGACAACAGCAAAAAACTATTGTCCGCAAGGGATTTTTGTTTTTATTAATCAATATTTATAAAAAAATGAGAAAATTTAGTTTTTTGTTGCTAAGCGCATTGATTATTGTACTTACAACGTCATCGTCAAGTATTGCAAACGTTGCCTATGAGGACATAGACACGATTCCTGAAAATTGCATTTCCGGAGTTTTTTCTATTTCTGAAACAAAGAAAGTTTATTTTTCAAAAGGTAATTTGCAGTACAACACAGCCTCACAAAAATTCCAATTTGCAGAACACCAATACGACACTATTGGTCACTCAGGAGCAAATACGGGTACCACAGGCATTCGTGATTTATTCGGTTGGGGAACATGGCTTGAAGGCGGCAATCCTATGAACAATAGTGTATCGAACCGCAAATACAAGTGGAGTGATACCAAAAAATCTGCCATCGGTTCAGAATGGAAAACCCTTACCATAGATGAGTGGATTTATTTAATCAACCGTAGCGAAAAAACAAAAATTGGTGTAGCCCAAGTAATTGGTGTACAAGGATTGGTAATATTGCCCGATGATTGGACATTACCTAATGGTGTTAGTTTTAAAAGTGGTTTCGCTGAAAATGATGCACCAGAATATTTCAAAACCATAAATGAATACACCGCTACTGATTGGAACAAAATGGAAAGTGCTGGTGCCGTGTTTCTTCCTTCTGCCGGCTACCTTTTCGATATGGGTTTATTCCGTGTTAGATTCGGCGGATACTATTGGTCGGCTACGGCTTACGACTCTGAAGCCGCAGACTTTTTGATTTTCAGTTCCCGCGATGCGAAGCAGGGTGGAGGCTACCTCCGTTATTTCAGGCAATCGGTTCGGTTGGTTAGATTTGCCAACTAATTTTTTTATCCCCACAAATAAAAATAGTTTACCAAATGTGCAATTTTGTACCCACATTTGGTAAACTATTTTCATTAAAATACTTATAAATAACTGACAATTAATTTATTACATATTAAACAAATCATCTATTGTAAGTTGTCGTGAAATGTCGTTGGTGTATTGATTGTCAATAAGCCCGAATGAAGTTATCATAACCGTAGATACGCCCTTGTGTGTCAATGTTTTACGTTGAAAAACATCGGCTTTTCGGCGCAACTCTTTCTCGTATGCGGCAGTGATTTCGTATTCCGATTTTGAATATTTTATTTCACAAAGGTTGATTATATTATCATCTCTGTCAATTACCATATCTATCTGAACGCCTGATTCTTGCGGAGTTTGAGAACGGTAATTCCAAGAATATACGCCGCAAATAACACCCGAAATTCCCAACGCATTTTTTATCTGTTCTATATGTTGAAGACAAACCCGCTCAAAAGCCAATCCGCACCAAACAGGGTATTCAGGTTTTCCCTGCATTTTTTGCCAATAATTATTTTCCTTGATTTTCCGATTGTCAATAAACTTAAAATAAAACAACGTAAAATTATCAATCAACTGATATACAGTATCTTTATTCTTTTTTCCGAATGCTTGAAACGAGCGGATAAAATCACATTCTTCCAAATCTTCAAGAATTTTTGTAAGTTTTCCGCCCTCGTTTTTTTGATTTCAGAAATAATCTCCTGACGTGTCATACCGGCTTTTTTCTTGCCTAAGGCTTCAACAATTTCGATGTACGGCTGAGGATTTTTAAACAAGGAAACGTATAACGCATTATACTCGTTTCTTAGTTCGCCGTTTTTGTTAAAGAACAGAGAATCAATATTTTGAGCCGGACTATTTTCTTTTTGCAAAAACTTCCAATAATACGGAATCCCGCCTAAAACCATATAGGTTTCTAATATGTTTTTTCTGCTCATTTTCAGATTGTTAGCATTTGCAAAAAGTTCACATTCGTGAAGCGAAAACGGTTCTAAATATATCTGACGGTTAAGACGGTTATGAAGTCCGCCGTAATTTTTTACGATTTTGCTTATAATCCAAGAAGTTGCACTGCCGCAAACGATAAGTACAATATCCTTTCGTGCGGTTGCCCATGCGTTCCAAAAATGGTCAAGTGCGCTTACCATATTTGACTTTGGCGTGTCTAACCACGGCAACTCGTCAATAAAAACAATTTTTTTACCTTCTGGCAAAGTTTCCAAAAACTGTCCTAACACAAAAAATGCGTCCGACCAATCCTCAAAATCTGGAATATTTTTCATTCCGGCGATTTTGAGCGAGCGGCGGAACTCTTTTAACTGTTCTTTTTTGTCGCCTTTTTGCAAACCCGCGTGTTGAAATGCGAATTTATACTGAAAAGTTTCCCGAATAAGATAAGTTTTTCCCACACGCCGTCTTCCGTAAACCGCAATAAACTGCGATTCATCGGCTTTCAATGCATTTAACAGCAATTTTTGCTCTTTTACCCGTCCTATTAACATACTGATATTCCATTGATTAACGCTGCAAAAATAAAAATAGTTTACCAAATGTACAATTTTTTACCCACATTTGGTAAACTATTTTTTTGTTTAAAATGCGATAACGACTTAAAATTTATGATTGGCTATAGCTCATAAATGATTGAATTTGTGTTTATTTGCACAGTAAACATTAACTAACAAGAGTTTAAATGGTTGTGATAGAAAAGATAAAAAACTTCCTTAAAGGGCTGTCGTTCAGGACGGGTGTGGTGATTCTGCTGCTTTGCATTCCGTTCTACATTCTGTCGTTTGCGCAGATGGCTTTTCCGTTCCTTTCGCCGCAAGTCAAAGGCGTGCTGTGGGTGGTGCTTTTCGGCCTGGCCAAAACCTGTCAATACGGCGGCTTGACAATTCTGGGCGTGGAAGGCGTTAAACGGCTGAAAGCCAAGTTCGGAAGGAAGAAAATGAAGAATGACGCGGATACTTGTCCAAGAAACTAGAAATGAAAGAATTAAGTAATATTAATATATATTAATTTATGATAATAAGTTGGCTTGAGGCCATCAAACAATTAATACTAAACACACTTGATATGAAGAAACAGATTGCTTTTGCGCTATTGGTCGGCACGGTGGTTTGCTCGTGCGGCAACAAGGCTGACAATGAAGAACTTAAGTTGTGGTACTCGCAGCCTGCTAAGGCCTGGACCGAGGCGCTGCCCATCGGCAACTCGCATCAGGGCGGAATGGTTTTCGGCGGCACGGGGCACGAGGAAATCCAACTCAACGACGAGACGTTCTGGGCTGGCGGTCCGCACAACAACATCCCTGAAAAGGCCAATGCGGCTCTGCCAAAGGTCAGGAAACTGATTTTTGACGGCAAATTTGCTGAAGCACAAGATGTTGTGAATCAGAATTTCTTTACAGGACAGAATGGTATGGGCTATCTGACGCTGGGCAGTATATTTATCGATATGTCAGAT
>JAEEXW010000148.1 GCA_016287995.1 Bacteroidales bacterium | reverse complement strand
TTCCGAATAACAAACCCGCTGCCGGGGGATCTGGTTTTATAAAACTCTCTTGATAAATTTTCTAATTTCATTGTATTTCGTTATGATTGTTTTCTGTCTCGTTTTTTATGTATTTCGGGTTAAGCGGCAGTTTTGAAAGTTCCGCTTCAAGAACTTCTTCGGGTATATCTTCCGCAAACTCCACTACTGCGTTGTAATCCTTTGAACTGCAATCTTCGATATTGTTTAACATTGTGATTCTAAACGCTTTAACGTTTTCGTCGGGGATAAGAATTTCGCTGTAAGAATTTCTATCTGTTTTAACGAAAACTTGTTTTTTGGATGCGTTTTCCGGCAGTGGGATTTCTTGTGATTTCTCGTTGTTGCCGCCGGCACAGTTGAAATTAGCGAGAAGGATTTCTTTTGCGAGCGGTTGTTTGAAAATGTTTTCAAAGTCCGAAAAGAGAATGTTTTTCAAATCCTGACCGAAAATTTTAGAGTAAAACGGTTTAAAAAATATTTCGTAAAGGGAATTTCCGTATGAATTTTTGAAGAAAGTGGCGAGGAATTTAGGCGGTCTTTTTCCGAATTTTTTGGTTTTGAGGATTTCGCCGACAATAGCCTCGCGGAATTCTTTTTTTAGCATATAGATATGATTTTCAATCGGATACGGAACATATTCGACAGAAGAGTTTTTCTTTTTGAAAAGGCCGTGATATTCGGGGACACAGACTTTTTGGGCATCAAGAGCGATGACCGTATTTTTTCCATTTTCTATTCCCATGACTCTATATTTTTTCAAAGCCAAATATACAACGAATTATTGGTTTTGCAAAATTTTTTGGAAGAAAAATATTTGTTACTTTTGCGAAAAAAATTACGACCATGACAACATATAAAATGATAGTAGCCTACGACGGCACAAAATATAACGGCTGGCAAATTCAGAGGTCTACTGAAAATACAATTCAGGGTAAACTTTCGGCGGTGCTGACCAAAATGTCAGGCTCTGTGGTGGAAGTTTATGGCAGCGGGCGCACAGACGCTGGCGTTCATGCGAGAGGTCAGGTGGCAAGTTTTTCCATAGACGGCAACTTTTCCGCTGACGAAATTCTTTCGTACCTAAACCGTTATCTTCCTGACGACATCGCAGTTTTGACGGTTGAGAAAACGGATAGTCGTTTTCACGCTCGACTGTCATGTAAACAGAAAACTTATCGTTACCGCATACACACAAGTATTATACCCGATGTTTTTGGCAGAAAATATGTCTACACCTATTTAGACAAGCCTTTGAACGCTGATTTAATGCGCAAAGCGGCTGTGCATTTGATTGGCACGCACGATTTTAAAGCCTTTTGCGGAAATCCGCATTTCAAAAAATCATCGGTGAGAACAATTTTCAGCATACAAATAACCGATGACATAAGCGGCATAACGCTTGATTTTACCGGCGACGGTTTTCTTCAAAACATGGTCAGAATCCTGACAGGGACACTTATTGAAGTTGGCAATGGCAACATTAAAGTTGATGAAATTGCTGCCATTTTAGGCTCGAAAAATCGTCAAAAGGCAGGATTTACCGCTCCGCCGCAAGGTCTGACATTGTTGGGGGCAGAGTATTAAAATATTTATTCAGCATTATATGTTGTTCTTGTTTCGAGCGAGCGAGCGAGGGTTACTTCGTCGGTGTATTCGAGGTCGCCGCCGAAGGCTACGCCGCGGGCTATCTGGCTGATTTTGCCGACCTTTTTTGAAAACAGACGGCTCAAATAAAAACACGTCGTGTCGCCTTCCATGTTTGCGCTAAGGGCAAAAATCAATTCTTCAACTTCGTTTTCTTCAATCCTTGATTTCAACTCTTCGATATTCAAATCCGACGGACCTATCCCGTCTACCGGTGAAATCAAGCCGCCTAAAATGTGGTAAGTGCCTTTGTATGTGCCGGTTTGCTCTATCGCTATAACATCGCGGATATTTTCAACTATGCAGATTATTGACTGTTTGCGCTGAGGATTGCCGCAAATCGTGCAGACTTCTTCGTCAGAAAGGTTGCCGCAAATCTTACAGTTATGAATATTTTTTTTCAAATTCGTCAGCGATGAGGCAAAATTTTCTACTGAGTTTTCGTCGCGTTTTATGATGTCAAGCACAAGACGCAAAGCCGTTTTTTTCCCGATGCCCGGAAGTCGCGAAAACTGGTCTACCGCATTTGAAAGCAGTTTGGAAGGTATGTAATCCATTTTTTTAATTTTCTAATTTTTCTTCAACAAATTTTTCACCTGCAAGCATAAAACAATACATAGTTGCTGCTATCACAACATGTGATATATCGTTGAAATTAAACCATTTACAAAATTCAAACTTCAAAGCCATAACCGGCGGCGTTATCAGCATTATCAAAATACCAAAAATCATGAATTTTGCATATTTTGAGCGGTATTTTTTATAAACGGCTATCTGCAACGGCAACGCTATTAAATATAGTGCAAAACCTATATGTGCTATCGCAATGTCGTATTTCAAAACCGTTAACAGCAATACATATACAGCGAGGCTTTCTACCGCAATCACCGAATAATATATTGCTGTATTAAGTTTGGACAAATATTTTTTTATCATTATGACGTTTGAAATCTCAAACAGCGTTACGGAAACAACGTTGAAGACCCAGTTCGGAAGATTATGAAGATTGTACGAAAGTTTTTCGTTATATTCAAGAGCCGAAAGTGTTTCTTTTGAAAGTCTTTCGGGGACAAAAATATACGAAAAAGCGTGGGTAAATAGTCCCGCAAACAAAGTTCCAAGTCCCATAAAAAAGAAAAACCAAGCAAAAACGCGTAATTGGCGTTTTTCAAATTCTCCATGACGGGAAAATTTTACAAGTCCTAAAATACATACCGCCGTTACTAAAAAATCTGTCAGAGCGGTCATTGGCTCTTCAATCAAAAGCCCGTCTTTGCCGCCTAAAATCCATTGTGTTAATTCCATTATAAATGCTTTTTTTTCGGCGCAAAATTAGTATTTTTATTTGAAAACTACAACTCTGCTGCAAAAATCAAAATATCATCTACTTGGTCATTGTTTCCTTTCCAGTTGGTGATAAACGTTTCGAGTTCGTTTTTTTGTTGTGATAGCGGTAAACTGTTGATTTTCAGGAAAATTCTTTCTACTGCGCTGGAATGTAGTTTTTTGCAGTTATTGCCGCCGAACTGGTCTGCAAAACCGTCAGTTGTCATATAAATAGTGTCGCCTTTTTGAAATTTTATGTCGGTTTGCGAAAAAGGAATGTTCTCTTTCGAGTGTATTCCGATTGGCATTCTGTCAGGTTTGAAGTACATTAAAAACGAATTGTTTTCTCTCGGAAAATTGAGTTTTGCGTGTCCTTCTTTTGTAAGTTTTACAATTTCTTCGTTAGGAATGTCTTTCCTGACAAGGTACGTAAAAGAGTACGCACCCGCAAAACTCAAAATTTTTTCCCTGTGGTTGATAATGCAGAGGCTCATATCCATACCGTCCTGAGGTTCGCCGATTTTGCCTCGTTGGTGCAGACGTTTTATCGTACGGGTGCGAACTTCGTTGAGAATTGCGGACGGTTTTAAGATGTCGGATTTTGCGATTACGTCCGAGAGCGTTACTTGTCCTAACATCGACATAAAACCGCCCGGAATGCCGTGTCCCGTGCAGTCGGCAAGGGCGATTAAAGTGCAGCCTTTGCGGTAGTCTACCCAGTAAAAATCGCCGCTGACGGTGTTTTTGGGCATATTGACGATGAAATAACCGTTCAAAACCGTGTCAACGAAAATTTTCATAGGCTTTATCGCGTCTTGAATTTTTTTTGCGTAGTCAAGCGACTGCTGAATTTCGACATTTTGTTGTTCTATTTTGTTTTGCGCTTTTTTCAACTCGGTGATGTCGGAATAGACAGCGATAATTTGCGTTATGTTTCCGTCCTTGTCGAAAGTAGGTGTGAGTTCGGCCTGCATCCAGCCGTTGCCTTTCATATTGCTTATAGGAGTGCTGAAAGAGACAGAGTGTTTGGTTTCTTTGATTTTTTCGTAGTAACTTTTAAGGTCTATGTCGCATGCGGCGGCCTTGAAGACACTTCTGTCGTTTATTTCGAGATAATCCTCGATTTTGAATCCGGAGTGCTTGACAAAGGCCTCGTTAATCCAAGTGATGTTTCCCTCCGGGTCGGTCAGCACAATCACAGTATCGGTTAATTGTGCCACTATGGAGAGTTTTTCCATCTCATGACAATTCTTTTCAAGTTCGTGTGTCTTTTTTGAAAGTTGGCGGGATTTCCTTTCTAAAAGTTTGGTTTTGAGTTTTAGCAGTTTGTGGTTCTTGTATTGTTTTTGGTACATGTAGACACCAAAAAACGTGGTCGCTGTGGTTATCACACACAACGTTATCGTAACAATGTTTATATCACTGCTTTGAGTTTGCTTGTTATGGTTTTCTGCCGTGCTTATGTGTGGCAGCAGCAAAAACACTGCGTATGTAATTATTTTTTTGAGCATTTTTTTTAGGTTTGAAAAAAATATGTCGTTAAAATTTTCAAAAGTACGAAAAAAGTACTAAATTTGCAAAGTAAAAAATAAAACTTTGAAAAAACAAATGTCTAACGTATATTCTTGGTTAAAAAAATGCTGGGGCTACATCAAAAGCCACCCTTATTTGTGTACGTTTACGCTTTTTATGGTGTGGATTTCGTTGTTGGATCAGCATAGTATTTATAGTATAATTCAGGATTACCGTCAGAGTAAGTCTTACGAGCGCGAAAAGGCTGATTATCTTGAAAAAATCAACAATTATACAAAAATGCTCGAAGAACTTCAAACCAATGACGAAAACCTTGTAAAATTTGCCCGCGAACAATATTATATGCGTGCGGCAGACGAGGACGTTTTTATTGTCCAAGAAAAATAAAATGGAACAGATGACACAAAATGCACTTTCGCTTTCCGAATTGTCGCTGAAAATAAAAGCCGCCGTAGAAGGTTCGTTAACGCAGTCTTATTTTGTGGTAGCGGAAATTCAGTCGCTAAACCAAAACCGTAGCGGACACGCTTATCTCGAACTTATCGAAAAAGATACCTCCGGCTCTCAAATCGTTTCGCAAATCAGGGCTACTATCTGGGCTTCAAAATTCCGGCTGTTGAAACCGTATTTTGAATCGGCGGCAGGTTGTACTTTTTCTGCGGGCATTAAGATTATGGCTAAGGTCAGCGTGTCATATCATATTCTTTACGGTCTTAGTCTTAACATCACCGACATTCTTCCGGAATATACAATCGGCGAAATGGCTTTGCAGCGCAAAAAAACTATCGAGCAACTCAAAAAAGACGGCGTTTTTGATATGAACAAATCTCTTACGCTGCCTTCTTTGGTAAGGCGTATTGCGGTGGTTTCGTCTTCTACGGCGGCTGGTTACGGCGACTTTTTGAAACATTTGAGCGAAAATCCTTACGGTTATAAATTCTCGTGCGAACTTTTTGAAGCCTTTATGCAGGGACAAGAGGCAGTGTCGTCAATTATCCAAGCCTTGGATAGAATTTTTGAAAGGGTTTCTGATTTCGACTGTGTGGTGATAATACGCGGCGGCGGCGGAAAAACAGATTTGACATGTTTTGATTCTTACGAACTTTGTCAGAATATTTGTCAGTTTCCTTTGCCGGTGATAACGGGTATCGGCCATGACAGAGACGAGGCAATTGCAGACATGACGGCTTTTCTTAGCCTTAAAACCCCGACCGCAACGGCGCAGTTTTTTATTGACAGAACTGCAACGTGTGCTTTTCAGTTTACTCAAACGGTTGAAAACTTAAAGCGTAGTTTTAAAAACGTTTTCGATTACAACAACAAGAGAATCGACGAAATTGAAATTAAATATTTTAGCACTTTGAAGAATTTTTGTCCGCTGTCTTTGAGCCGTTTGGAGCAGATTCGTAGCCGTATAATTTCGCTTTTGCAAAACCATATCGGACAACAGAAGCACTTTTTGCAGCAGATTGAAACCAAAATAGAACTCAATTCGCCGCAGACGATTTTGAAAAAGGGTTACACGATGACCAAAACTGAGGACGGAAAGTTTTTGATGAGAGCCTCTGAGGCAAAAAGCGGAGAGAGGATAACCACTTATTTTTATGACGGAGAAATCTTTTCGGAGGTTAAAGAAATTAAGAAATGAAAACGATAGGTTTGCTTTCGGATACGCATAACAGTTTGGACGATAAGTTTTTGAATTTTTTTGCTAACTGTGATGAGATTTGGCACGCGGGAGATTTTGGAACTTTGGATTTGGCAGATAAACTTTCAAATTTTAAACCGCTAAGGGGAGTTTACGGAAATATTGACGATTACAAAACGCGGCTTGTTTATCCTGAAACACAGCGTTTTACTATTGAAAATGTTGATGTTTTTATGATTCATATAGGCGGTTATCCGGGAAAATATTCTGTTAAGGCGCGTGAAGTTTTGAAAACTGCGCCGCCAAAAATTTTTGTTTGCGGACATTCGCATATCTTAAAAGTGATGTATGACGAAAAATACGGCTCTTTGGTGATGAATCCGGGAGCGGCAGGCTGGTACGGACAGCAGGTTAAGCGTACGGCATTGAAATTTATAATTTCAGGAAGCGATATTAAAGATTTGGAAATCTGCGAATTGCCGCGTTAAACGTTAAAATGTGTATTAAAATTTTTGTTTTATTCGGAATTTTTCGCAATTTTACAACGGATTTCGCAAAGGTTGAGCGTACATGGAAATGGAAAATAACGTCAGTTCTATATGGAATAAATGTTTGGATTTTATAAAGGACAATGTTCCCGAATCGAGTTTCAGGACATGGTTTACCCCGATTGTACCCCTTAAATTAGACGGCAATATTCTTAAAATTCAAGTGCCTTCGGCGTATTTTTACGAATATTTGGAGGAGAATTACGTCGGGTTGTTGCGCTCGGCGTTGCAAAAAAACTTGGGTTTTCACGCAAAACTCGTTTATAGTATCGTCGTTGACGCGGGTAGGGCGGCG